>DAOVFR010000109.1 GCA_030672805.1 Candidatus Krumholzibacteriota bacterium | reverse complement strand
TCTGATGCAGTGTGAGAGACATGGCAGGCACAACGATGCGATCCGTCTCGAAGAGAACACGTCGTTCATTTTCATCGGAACATTCCACACGGTATTGGTATGAGGTCCCCGGATCACATTCCGTATCCCTGAATGTAAAGGAGAGCCCTTCATTCTTCACCGCGGGAGATGATAGCTCTATGAAAGCATTCTTTTCCCATTCGGATCGTTGAATGAAAAACTGTAGATCCGTACCGGCTTCTGAAAGGGTCCAGGATAACTCTATCCCGGATCGTATGATCGTCGCCGAGTAACTGTGGAGGAGTGTTCCGACATTGATATCCGTGTGTTCCAACAAGGCCGTGAGCCCCATATTGCCGTGGACGTCAATTGCGGCGAGCTTGTAGAAGTACTCTATTCCCGCGTGCCACTCATGGTCGAAGTAGGCCGTCTCGCAAGGCGACGCGATGAGATTGTCCGGGCCCGGCTGGAAACCATTGTATGTACTCCGGTAAATATTGTAATGCGAAAGATCATCCTCGGTGTTCGGCAGCCAGCTAAGCTGCACTCCCTCCGGGTCGGATGACTGTACCCCGGCAAAACCCTGCGGGACGGCCGGTGCTAGGTTGTCGACCGAGTAACCGCTGTCCACGGGGGAATCATAGTAGATGTAGGAGGGATAGGTATGTGCCGAGACCATGAAGTACTGCCAGCCGGGATCGATTCCCATCGAATCGTACAGGCTCTGAACGGTGAGTGCGTACGTTTCGAAGTGACGGGCGGGTGCATTTTCGAGCCATTCCCACGCATAATCGTCTGCCATAATGCGCACGGCGGGACCTGTGAAATCGGTCGGGATCGTGATCGGTTCGTGACGTTTTCCCCCTCCCCGCGTGATACCGCTGCGTGCCGTTTTTAGGAGACGCCGCCAGACCGAATAGTGTGTGATCTCCGTATTCGGAAATGTATCGGCATAGCTCCGCTCCCACTGAAGCATTATTTTACCGCCCTGATCATTGGGCACGTCCTGTACCGCGGTTATGTGCGGAATCGGAGGGCGCACCCAGTCCCCGCCGGTATCGATGCACTGGGCGTATATCGATACACCTGATGCGTGACGCCAGTCCTTCCAGGCGAATAATGCACCGCCTGCGCCGTCGGCGACGGCTCTGATTTCATCGATATTATTGTCCAATAGACATACGGGAACGCCGTCCGCGGTCCATTCACCCGCACTGCCCGCATTGATCCTCTGCGCATAGATATCCCAATTGGTCAGGTCCCTGTAGTCTTTCCATGCGATGATTGCACCGCATGATCCATCAGGGACCATGGTGGGTTCCGTCTGGTAACTTTCCGCAGAACACACCGTCACGCCCCAGGAAGCCCACAGCTTGACGCCGTTTGCATCGATCCTCTGCGCGTAGATATCCTTGCTGTTGGAGCCGGTTCGTAGATCCTGCCATGCGATGATCGCCCCCCCTTCGCTGTCGGAGACGATGCAGGGAGATCGCTGGTCGTTAAGCTGCGTGCAGATCGCTTCGCCGTCCGCCGTCCAGAGCGGATTGCCGAGAACATCCAGCCGTTGCGCGTAGATATCAATCGCCGTCATGCCGTTGCGGGGGTCTTCCCAGGCAATGATAATACCGCCGGACACGTCCATTGCGAATCGCACGAAGAGCTGATTGCCGGGCGCTGCGCAGACGAGGCATCCGTTCAATCCCCACCGTTGAATTCCGTATGCATCGATCCTTTGAGCGTAGATGTTGTAGTCGTTTGTATCGTCGCGATTGTCGCTCAATACGACTATGATACCGCCGTTTTTATCGACGCAGATACCCTGTATGGACTGGTGGCCATCGGCGGAACATACACTCACACCGTCCGTAACCCACATCACGACACCGTTCTCATCGATGCGCTGCGCGTAGATATCCTTTGGAAAACCGTTTCTCGTGTCGTGCCAGGCGATAATCGCGCCCCCGCAACCGTCCGGCACGATATGCACGCCGCTCTGATCCATTAATGCAGTGGATACGGCCACACCGCCGGCGGTCCACAGAATGTTACCGCCTGCATCGATCCTCTGTGCGTAAATATTGGACGAACCGTCCCTGTTGTCCTGCCATGCGACGATTACCCCGCCCTTTTCGTCCGATGCAATGGCTGACGCTATTTGATTGGATTGATCGATGCATGCCCGTACGCCTGCTGCATTCCAGAGCTTGTATCCGTATGCGTTGAGTTTTTGAACGTAAACATCATCGGCGGCGTGCCACGTGATGAACGCTCCACCACTTCCATCCGGTATGATCTCCTGGTAGATACCGGGCCCCGGGGCTACACGCATGCCGTTTTCGATCCACTGTGCCCCTGCCGGAAAGGAACCGAGGAGTATCGCGACAACGAAGAGTATGGCACAAAGATGAGCAATTCTAACCATGAGGGAACCTCCCTTCAAGCTTCAGAATGGTAATGCAAACCATGTGAACTCCGAGCGGATTCCTATTGCGTTGGGAATATGAAGGGTCTCGTTGACCTGATTAC
Source organism: Candidatus Krumholzibacteriota bacterium (assembly GCA_030672805.1). GTDB lineage: Bacteria > Krumholzibacteriota > Krumholzibacteriia > Krumholzibacteriales > Krumholzibacteriaceae > DAOVFR01. The sequence continues at coordinate 5,397 of DAOVFR010000109.1, read as the reverse complement.
TGCACGGCCGCTTTTGTGTGGGTTACTTTACTCTCCTGGAGAACCTGATAGAATATATTTCGATCTCGAAAAATCCGCAAGCGAATTTTCAGTCCTAGTACTGGATGTTCAGCCGTTTAATGTTTCTTCGGTGGCGATAGCGGAGGGGAAACACCCGTTCCCATTCCAAACACGGTAGTTAAGCCCTCCTGCACCGATGGTACTATACGGGAGACTGTGTGGGAGAGTAGGTCGCCGCGGGTGATCCCGCTTATTTCAGTCCCCGTCTTTCAAGAAGCGGCTCGATGCTCGGCTCGGCGCCCCTGAAACGCACGTACAGCGTCATGGGTTCCTCCGTCCCGCCGGCGGATAGAATATGCTTCCGGAACCTGGCGGCCGTTTCCCGGTCGAACAGCCCATTCTCCTTGAACGCCTGGAAGGCATCTGCATCGAGCACCTCGGCCCAGACGTAGCTATAGTATCCGGATGAATAACCGCTCGAGAAGATGTGCCTGAAGTACGGACTACGGTATCTCACCACGATCTCGTCGATCAGGCCGATACTGCCCAATGACTGGTTCTCGAACGCGATCGGGTCGACCTTCGGCGGTTCGGTCAGCGTGTGCCAGTCCATATCGAGGATCGAGGCGGCGAGATACTCCGTCGTAGCGAACCCCTGGTTGAAGTGACGCGCCTTTCTGATCTTCTCGACGAGCTCCCGCGGAATCGGCTCACCGGTCTTGTAATGCCTGGCGTACATCTTGAGCACTTCCGGCTCTGTTGTGTAGTTCTCCATGATCTGCGAGGGCAGCTCGACGAAGTCCGTTGCCACGGCGGTTCCCGAAAGACTCTCGTAGACGCAGTCGGTGAGCAGCCCGTGAAGGGCGTGGCCGAACTCGTGGAAAAGCGTATTCACCTCGTCGAAATTGAGGAGCGCCGGAGTATCGCCGGCCGGCCGCGAGAAGTTGCATACGTTCGCCACGACGGGCGTAATCCTTTTACCGCCATCCATCCACTGCTTCCTGTACGACCCCATCCACGCACCGCCCCGCTTGCCCGCCCTGGGATGGTAATCCGTGTACAGCATCCCGATATGCGTGCCGTTTGCTTCCTTGACCTCGAAGGCCCTGACCTCATCATGATATACGGGAACGTCCGTCCGCTCCTCGAAGGTGATGCCATAGAGCCTGGTCGCAACGGCAAATGCGCCCACCCTCACGTTCTCCAACTCGAAATAGGGTTTGAGAACCTCGTCGTCCAGCTCGTACTTCTCCTTCTTGAGTCTTTCAGCGTAGAACCACCAATCCCATGCCTCCAGCTTGAAGTCCCCACCTTCCCTGTCGATCATCTCCTGGAGCGCCCCGGCCTCCTGCTTGGCCCTCTTCAGGGCGGGTTTCCAGAGCTTGTTCAGCAGGTCATAGACATTCCCCGGCTCCTTGGCCATGTACTCCTCGAGTACATAGTGCGCGTGGGTCTCGTACCCGAGCAACTGCGCCTTTTGAATACGCAGCGCAATCATCTTCGAGAGGATCTCCTTGTTGTCCAGCTCGTCACCGTGATTGCCGCGGTTGATGTAGGCCTTGAAGATTTTTTCCCTGAGATCGCGTCTCTCCGAGTACTGGATGAACGGAACCATGCTCGGCTTGTGCAGTGTAAAGACCCACTTGCCCTCGTGGCCGCGCCGGCCGGCCGCTTCGGCCGCCGCCGTTCTGACCGCATCCGGCAGTCCGGCCAGATCCTCTTCGTTCTCTATGACCAGCTCGAAACGGTTGTTCTCCTTCAAGAGGTTCTCGTTGAACTGCAGTGACAGCACCGACAGTTCCTCGTTGATCCCGGCGAGTTCTGTCTTCTTTTCCTTTCCCAGGTTGGCGCCGCCTCTTACGAAATGCTTGTACGTTTCCTCGAGAAGTCTCTGTTGTTCCGGTGATAAATTCAGCTTGTCCTTCTTCCTGTAGACCGCTTTTATACTTGCGAACAGCTTTTCGTTGAACCTGATCTCGTCGTAGTGCCTGGAGACGAGCGGGGCTACTTCCTTGGCGATCTTCTGCATGTCCTCGTTCGTATTCGCCGAGTTCAGTCCCCGGAACACGTTGCCAACATTCGTAAGCAGGGCGCCGCTCCGCTCGAGCGCCTCGATCGTATTCTCGAACGTGGGGGTATTCCCGCTGCCGGCGATTGCCTCGATCTCTCCCCGATGCTGTTTCATTCCCTCCTCGAACGCCGGCATGTAATGCTCAACCTTTATCCGGTCGAACGGCGGAACACCGAACGGCGTATCGTAGTCACTGAAGAATGGATTCTGCCCCTGCGGAGAGAACGAACAGACAAGCAGGCTGACTGCTACAACGAAGAACAGGCTTCTTTTCATCGCGACCAACTCCTTTTCGCTCCTGTAACGTTTGGATATCCTGCGTGTTCCCGCAGATTCATACATCGAAGATTGGAAGTATATGGAATGATGCGTGATCAGTCAACCAATGTATGGTACTGTATGTATAGACCACAGGACACGGAGCAACCCGGCACTTAAGGAATCCGCCGCATGAAAGATCCCCTGACACGACTCACGGAAAAAACAACGGCGCTGGGCAACTATAACCGCAAGTACCTCCACATCATCTCGAGCAACATCGATAAGCTGACCTCCTCGCTCGAGCAGCAGGGCATGAGCGACCGCGTGCACCTCTGGAGCTATGCCATGGAGGTCCCCGGCGAGATGGATACCGTGCTCGAGGTCGCGTCATCCACCGGGGAGAAGCTGGATTATCTCGGCTGCTACTACGCCCTGCAGTTCCTTCACATGAACCTTCGCATGGTCGACATCATCAAGCTGGAGCTCGCGACGAGCCCCCACCGCTCGCGGTCAATAAAAAAGTTCATGCTCGAGGCGGGCCGGACGTTCCGCTACCTGACAAAGACCTACATGGAACGACTGCTAGATATCTTCCTCGAAGATCGGAAGACGCCTGAATACGTACTGATGGGGGTTGGCACAAGATCCGACCAGGATGATATAGATCTCGGCATCGTCAACCACGGATCCGGGGGGGCGAAACATCTCAACCGTGCCATCGGCCAGCTGTCGAGCCGGATGTTCAAGACCGCGACGCGTCTCCATTTTCATCTTTCCGAGCACGTCGGCGGCAAAAGCCTGACCGCGACGATCGAGGAGTACGAGGAAATCCTCGACGGCAACCGCTACGATTTTGTCATCGTGACCGAGATGCTCGGCGCGGCAACGATACTCGGCAGCCATTCGTTGTACGAGGAGTTCAGGCGGAGGGTTACGGACCGTTTCTTTTTCGACGGCAAGAGCGGGTTAAACCTGTTCCACGAGGGATACCTCCGCGGGATGCTCGGCGAGATCCAGTCCCTTCTCACCCGTCCCAGGCCCGAGGAGACGATCAATCCGAAAGAGGACGGGCTGCGCGCAATCAAGGGATTGCTCTCCGCGCTCAAGCTCGTCTACGGCGTACGGAAGGTCAACGCGTGGGACATCATCGACGGCCTCAAGGAGAAGAACCCGGAACGCCTGCAGCAGTACGACGACCTGGAACGGGCGCTCAGCTTCTTCGAGCTCTTCCGCCACCTGTACCAGATCCTGGTCGCACAGGACGAGGACATCGATCTTCACGAACCGAGCACGGGGACCATGGTCGCGAAGATAGCCGAGATGATCGGTTTCCAGAAAAAAGGCGTCGTATCGGCAAAGGACTTCATGCTCGTGATCTACTACGAGTCCCTCGAAAAATGCATGAGGGCGATCAAGGTGCTCACGGACGACCTCAAGGCTCACCTTCGCGAGGTGAGCGTATACAAACCGATCTTCTCGGGCGAGATCCACCGGAAGCCGGGCTTCGAGGGAAACCTGGCCGTCGATTTCATACGTGCGTCCACATTCGCAGAGGGGATCACCTACTGGGACGATTTCCTCGAAGAGCTCGAGAGCGAGGACGACACATTCTACAACGAATTCATGGAAAGTTTTCACACGATGCCCGATTCGTTACGGGACGAGATCATCCACGCGTATGTATCGGGGACCAGACACAACGCGGCGCTTGTCATGCGGTTTCTCTACATCCTCGGGAACAGGGCGAAAAGCGAACGGGCGAAGAGCGTGTTCGATACCATCAGCAGGGCGTTCATCATCGAACTGGACCACGCGCCCGGCGCGTCGGCGGCCTTGATCCAGATGGCGCATGCCTACCCCGATATTCTCAACAGCTTCCTTGCGCTGCTCGAATGGGACTCGCTCGTCATGCTCAAGGACCTGGCCGGACGCAAGCCGGCCCTGCCCGAGCTAGCAGCCAAGCACAACCAGATCCGTGCGCTCCTCGATATTCACTACCATAGCAGCAATTTCTTCAAGCGTCATTTCCACCCGATCCTCAACAAGCACCCCATTTTCATCAGGAACCTTCACAGCGACGAGAAGCTCAAGGAGGTAACAGACTGCTTCTTCAGCGACCTGATGTCTCTCTCGTCTCTCGACGAACGGCTCGAACGGCTCGGTGACTACTACGACATGGAGTTCGTACGGGTGAGCCTTCTGGCCATGGCCGGCGCCGGAAGCGAGATCACAGACGCGGAGTTTGTAGAGTTCTGCGACAGGTACACACTATCGTTATTCGAAACGTGCCACGAGGACACGCACCTGTCGCTCGGTCATGCAATGCACTTTCGTGACCGCTTTGCGCTGTATGCGGCGGGCGGCCTCGCCCGCGAGCAGGGCTTCGACGATGACTACGACATGATCGTGATTCTCGATTCCAACAACCCGGACGAGATAGAATACTGCAACAAGATCGTGGCAAAGATGAATTCTCACATCCTGAGGCGGGGAATCCTCCCTCACTACCGTTTCGCGGGTCATTTCGATAGCTACGTGGTAAGCCTCGACCGGCTCGCCGGGCACCTCGGCAGGGAGGAAAGCGACGTCTTCGTCGACCTGTCACAGATCCTGAGCTCGCGGATGCTCGTAGGAAGCGGCAAGCTGGAAGACGCACTCCAGCGAAAGATCATCCAACCGTTTATCTTCGATCACTGGCAGAAATATATCGGGGAAATGATACGCGAGATGGAAGCCCGCCACTCGATGGAAGACGAGGGCTTCAGAAACAACATCAAGGAATGCCGTGGTGGCCTGCGCGACATCGAGATGCTTCTGCTGATCTTCAAGGCAAAACACAAGGTGCGCGATCCGCTAACGAGGAAGTTTCTTCGGCGGCTCACCGAAATCGAGCCGGATCACCACGCGGAATTCGAGCAGATCGAGCAGCACCTGAACTTCCTTAAAAAACTGCGCGACCTTTACCGGCTGAAGGTAGCCGCCAACGATGATATCGACCGGGAGACCCTGGCGCTCGTCGCGGAAGGCTTCGGGTACAGAGAGGATCCGGAAGGCGCCGACAGGCT
>DAOVFR010000086.1 GCA_030672805.1 Candidatus Krumholzibacteriota bacterium | reverse complement strand
CATGGTGTGCTATTATATTACGGTCTGTCTTGCCGGCGGAACGGCCGCTCCTGTTTTAGAGATTGAAATGGCCGAGCCGTGGAACTGCTTATGCGAGGTGATGCGATGAAACGGTTGATCGCGGCATTTTTTATTCTGCTGCCGGTGTTGTTTTCCTGTTCCGGCGAGAGGGAAACAGAAACAGTGTCGACCAACCTGTCGGTTGTCTTCTCCAGTGATCTGCTCGGCAAGATCCGGTCCTGCGGGTGCTCGGCAGAGGATATGGGAGGGATCGGGAGAAGGGCCACCTACATCGAGAGCGTCAGGAACAGCGTTTCCAACCTGCTGGTTCTCGACGCCGGCGACGTGTTCAGTCTCGACCTGTCCTATTCGAAGACGGAAGCCGAGCTGACATTCACCTCGTTCGGCATCATGGGTGTCGATGCCTTCACGCCCGGCGAGATCGAGTTTATTTTCGGCATGCCGTACCTCCGGGATCTTTCGCTCACGGCGGGTCTGGACGTCATTGCTGCTAACGTTGTCGATGCGCGGAGCGGGGAACTGATCCTCGGTCCCGCTTACACGATAAAGGAATTCGGCCGTCTGCGTGTCGGCATAACGGGAGTGATAGACGACATGATTCGCTTTCCCGGGTACATCGATACCTCGTCTTTCAAGGTTCTTCCTCCTGAAGCGGTCCTCGAGAAAATTCTGCCCGAGCTTGGGAAAAAGGCGGATTTTCTCATCCTGCTGAGCCATATGGGTCTCGAACGATCGAGAGCGCTCGCCGGCAAGATAGACGATTTCGACCTGATCATCGTCGGCCACGGGAAACCGGTTATCAAGAAAAAGGAGCAGGTAGGTTCGACGTACCTTCTTGCCACCGGCGGCGAGGGGCAGTATATCGGCAGGATCGACCTTGCGATCTCGGGGTCGGGTGAGATCACCTATGCCAAGCTCGGCATCATCCCCCTCCGTGAGAAGATCGCCATACACGAGGAAATACGTGATTTATTCGCAAACTATGGTGTTCCGCTCACCGAGAAAAAGCATGAATAATTGGGGTGGGGGTGTGGGAATTCCATTGGCGGCCCACCGGTAAGCGCATCTAAAATATGGTTGACATTTTTGGGGAAGGATATTAGGTTACAACGGTAAAAAGAGTTTCGTTCAAGCTTGGCATCCTTCTTTCGGGTGAGTGAGAAGATACGGTATTGTTTTGCAAAGGAGCCGCTCTATGTCGAGGTACATTAAATCCTTTTTGATCGTAGCCCTTCTTTCGGGATTCTTCGCAGGCTGTGGCGGTAATGTCGAGGAAACATACATCATGACGAGCGTCCGCGAAGCGACCCGCGGGGATCTTCTCAGCCCCGGTTTAAAGTACGGGTTCGATAATCCGAGACTTATCGCTGTTTACAAGAATATGGCACTGGTCCGCGAAGGAAACCTGATCGAGTTTTTCGTCGGTGAAGACCTCGAGAACTCGGTCGAGAAGGTTGGCGGCAGAAGGTTCGTGCTCGGTGCGAGGAAGCTGTACAACCCGTTCATCCACTTCACCGTCGATTTCTTCGCCGCGGGCGGAGACAGCATCAAGGTGTACGAGCCATATAACGTAACCTATCCGGCACTACTCGCCCGGATCTCGACCGATGAATTCGAGGATGTCGACATCGAAGGGATCACCTGGAGCACCCCCACATTGAAGGATATCTTCCATACGAAATTCACCGTCAAAGAGGTGAAGGTTGTATACGAGGAAATCCCGGTGAAGGATGAGACGGAGTGGGTTTATACGCTTCACCTGCCGAACGTTCACTTTATCATCGACAATCCGTCCGATGACCTCGTTCTCGTTCTGAAGGCTCTCATCAACGAAAACCTGTACTTCGACGGCGGCGTGAGCTACGGTGGAAGGCCCTCCGAGACCAAGGCCTACCGCAAGAAGACCATGATTGGCGGAAAGGTCAAGATCGAGTTCGTAAAGTACGGGAACAAGGTTCTGAACTTCACGATCTAGCGTTGGGGGGAAAAAAGAAAAAACCGCGTGCGGCCTGTTGTAAGGGCCGCACTTTTTTGTCCGGAACCTCGTACCAGTACCGTGGAATCGTTTCTCGGCCGTCCGGGCTGATTCCCCTTGACCGGCATGTGGAATCCCGATAGCTTATTGAAAAGTCAGGCACCATGGCGCTTCAAAGAAAGAGGAAGATAGATGCAGGATGTGTTGAAGGTGGGGGACAAGGTAGAGAGGGTAATGGTGGTGGCGAAGAAGGTCAGGAGGAGTTTCACCGGCGGGAAGTTCCTCCTGTTTCAGTTTTCTGACAGGGATGGCATCCTCGGCGGCGTGTTCTGGGATCCCGGTGCGGACGTGATAAAGGATATCCATGTTCATGACGTGGTCAAAGTCAAGGGAGAGGTGCAGGAATATCAGGGAACCCTGCAGCTCAAGGTTATCGCGATCGAAAGGTTGAACGAGAAGGATTACGACCCCGTCCAGTTTCTCCAGGTCTCGGGACGATCGTCCGAAATCCTGTTCGACGAGATTCTGAAGACGATTGCCTCGATCAACGACGAGCACCTCCGGTCGCTTCTGCAGGTGATATTCGAGGATACGGGGTTCCGGGAAAATTTCTGCAGGGCTCCGGCGGCTAAGGGGTGGCATCACTCCTACGTGGGCGGTCTGGCCGAACATGTACACGATATGCTCCGACTGGCACTGCGCTCGGCCGAGGTCTACCCGGAAGTGGATCGTGACCTGCTGCTGGCCGGTGTTCTCCTTCACGATCTTGGCAAGCTCCAGGAACTGTCCGTAACGAGACACATCGATTACTCCGATATGGGGAGGCTCCTCGGCCACATTTCGCTCGGCGTCGAGTTCCTCGATGAGTACCTGCGCGGTATGGATGACTTTCCCGAGGAGACCGGGATCAGGCTCAAGCACATGATCCTGAGTCATCACGGGTCGCTCGAGAACGGTTCTCCCATTGTCCCCATGACCGTCGAGGCTCTCCTGCTGCATTATATCGATAATCTCGACGCCCAGGTGCGCGGAACACTCCAGATGCTCGAGAAAGACAACAGCTCGGGAGGCAGATGGACGGAATACGTCAAGCTTCTCAACCGTTTCATCTATCGTGGGGTGGAGCACGTGTTCGTGCCCCATGGGGAGGAGGAGGTGAGAGAGGATGGATAGGCTGCCCGCTTGGGTCGAGGTCGACCTCGATGCAATGGCATGGAACATTTCGAGGATAAGGGAGCGGATCAACGAGAACATCCGGATTCTTCTCGTTGTGAAGGCGGATGCATACGGCCACGGGTCGGTTCGCATCGCGCGGCATGCCGCCGATAACGGCGTGAACATGCTCGGTGTGGCGACCCTTGACGAGGGCAAGGAGCTTTGCGTAAACGGGATCCGGCTCCCCATACTGATACTGAGCCCCGTTCTTCCGGAAGAGCTCGAGGCCGTTCTCGAGAATGGCCTTGCCGTAACCGCCTCGTCGTACGAATTTGCCGTCGAGGCCTCGCGGGCCGCGAGGGCGGCAGGGGTGACGTGCAGGGTCCACGTGGAAATCGACACCGGCATGGGGCGCGCCGGTCTCCCGGTGAAAGGCTCGGCCGATGCGATCGAGCGGATGTGGTCGCTCGACGGTCTCGATTGCGAAGGTATCTTCACACATTTCCCCGCCTCCGACAGCGACGCGGATTTCACCGAAGATCAGATCGACGCGTTCACCGGGCTTCTGGACGAGTTGTCCCGGAGGGGGATCCTGTTCAGGTACGTTCACTGTGCGAACAGCGCAGCCGTGCTGAATTTTCCCTCCTCGCACTTCAACATGATACGCCCCGGCCTGCTTGTATACGGGAACGTGCCGTCGTTGAATCTCAGGGGCGCCATCGATGTGACACCGGTGATGAGCTTCAAGACGAGGCTCGTGCTCATCAGGGAAATGCCCGAAGGGTCGAGCATCAGCTACGGCAGGACCTTTATCACGGATCGCCCGATGATGATGGGGATCATTCCGGTCGGCTACGGGCACGGTCTGGGTCACCGGCTGTCGAACAACGGACGTGTGCTGTTCAGGGGCCGTCCCGCCCCGATAACCGGCAGGGTGACGATGGATATGACGATGATCGATCTCACCGGATTCGACGAACCAAGGGTGGGGGAAGAGGTTGTGATATTCGGCAGGCAGGGTGACAGTGAGATCAGCGCCGATGATATCGCCGGATGGAGCGGGATGCTTAATTACGAGGTCCTCTGCCGGATCAGCAAGCGGGTCGTGAGGGTCTATCTGCAGAACGGCAGGGTGGACAGCATGAAAACGCTTCTGGGTGTGCACCAGGGAAGCTGAAACAACCTGCATGTCTTCTTTTATCCCATTTCTGGAATAGAGTTGTCGCGGGCATGCAAGGAGGAATCGTGTGAGCGGAATCGAGTTGAACAGGATGATCGATCATACGCTGCTCAGGCCCGGGGCGATGCCGGACGATATCAGCCGGGTCTGTGACGAGGCGAAGAAATACAGCTTCTACTCCGTCTGCGTGAATACCCATTATGTATCCCTCGTGGCATCGGAGCTTCGTGGTTCGGATGTCAAGGTATGCTCGATCGCGGGATTTCCGCTCGGTGCCGTCGACATGAAGGTAAAGGCCTGCGAGGCGGGCCGTGCGGTTGATATGGGAGCGGACGAGATCGACATGGTGCTTAACATCGGGGCCTTCAGGGCCGGCGAGCGTGATTTTGCCCGAAATGACATTGCCGGTGTAGTACGGGCATGCCGTGGAGCGCCGGTCAAGGTGATAATAGAAGCCGCCCTTCTTGCTGACAAGGAAAAGGCGGAAGCATGCAGGCTGGCCGTCGAGGCGGGGGCGATGTTCGTGAAGTCATCGACGGGGTTCGGACCTCCCGGGGCGAGCGTTCACGATATCGGTATCATGCGCGAGGCCGTGGGACCCGGCTTCGGTGTGAAGGCATCGGCGGGTATACGGACCGCATCGTTCGCGCTTCAACTTGTGGATGCGGGGGCAACCAGGATCGGGACGAGCTCCAGCGTCCATATCATGGAAGAATGGCTTGCCTCGCGGTAGCGCGGTTACTGTCGGGGAAGTTTTTAATCCTTCGATGCTTCCCGGTCGAGGTCGCGGAAGTTCCTGTCGGGGTTGAGCAGGTCGTAGGGGCTCACCCGGTGGATATCGCATTGCCGGTTGGGCTCCATCCCATCGATGAAAATCTCGCGTCGCAGGTTCGTGCAGTAGGGTGTAGCCAGGAGCCCGGATTCCTCACAGATGATCGCTTCGGTGATTCCCGCGGGACGTTCAAATTCCGGTCCCGTCCCCGAAGGGTAGGCTGCTCTCATGACATCGACCCACAGTGGGAGCGCTACGCGGGCGCCCGTTCTGTTATGTCCCATGGGGACCTTGTACCTGAAGCCGGTCCATACACCTACGGCCAGCTCGGACGTGAATCCGATGAACCAGCCATCCCCGTAATCATCGGTCGTGCCGGTTTTGCCGGCGGCGGTGACGCGCAGGCCCAGATAACGGGCCGATTTTCCCGTGCCCTCCTCGAGCGCTGAGCGGAGCATGTCTGTCGCAATATAGGCGATCTCGGGGGAGAGGACCACTTCGCGGTGCTCGCGGAATGTTTCTAGAACGTTGCCGTTACGGTCCTCTATTTTGAGTATCGCGATCGGTTCGGCTCTGATCCCGCCCGCGGCCAGCACCCCGAAGGCGTTCGTCATCTCGAGGAGATTCACCTCGAAAGAGCCGAGTGCGAGAGAGAGGTACGGCATGAGAGGGCTCTTGATACCCATCCGCTTGGCCACGCTTACGACGGAAGGCCCGCCGACCTTCTGGAGCTGTTTGATGGCCGGTATGTTGATCGATTTGTTCAGTGCGTACCGGAGCGATATGGCGCCGTGGAACTTGTTCGAGAAGTTACGCGGCTTGTACACCTCGCCGTTCGGCATCTCGACGACGAGGGGAGTATCGAGTATGATGTCCGAGGGGCTGAAGCCGTTCTCGATCGCCGCTACGTAGATGAAAACCTTGAAACAGGAGCCTGGCTGCCGTTGGGCCTGGAGTGCGTTGTTCCATTCACTTTCATCGAAATTCCTGCCGCCGACCATCACCTTGATATGACCGTTTCGCGGGTCCATCGCGATCACTGCGGACTGAAGATAGGCCGGCTTGACTTCCGCGCCTGTCTCGAGCGAGTCGAGGTACTCCTGGCGCGTGTACTTTCCCTTGATTGCCTGGTTCATTTCCAGCTCCCGCAGGAATGTTTCCATGCTGTCCTCGGCGGCGCGCTGCAGGTGCGGGTCGAGTGTTGTATACACGGTGAGCCCATCCTTGTATACCGCATCGGAGCCATACTTGGCGCTCAGGTACCGCCGGATGTGCTCGGTGAAATAACTGGCGAAGTTGTTCCTGATATGCATCTCGTGGACCACGTCGAGCGGCATGGCCCTCAGGGAATCCGTCTGGACCGGTGTGATAACACCGAAATCCCGCATCATGCCGAGGACGATATTACGTCTCTTCAACGCACGGTCCGCGTGCCTGAACGGGTTGTATCCCGCCGGATGCTTCTGCAATCCCGCCAGCATGGCAACCTGGTGCAATTCCAGTTCACTGACCGGCTTGCCGAAGAACTTTCGCGCCGACGCTTCTATGCCGTACGCGCCCCCTCCGAAGTATATCTGATTGAGGTACATCTCGAGGATCTCGTCCTTCGAGTAGGTTCGCTCGATCCTGAACGCGAGCAGTGCTTCCTTGATCTTTCGGGAGAAGGTTTGTTCCTTCGTCAGGAACAGGTCGGTGGATAGCTGCTGTGTGATGGTGCTTGCGCCTTCCTTGATCCGACGGTGCTTGATGTCCTTCCATGCTGCGGAAAAAATGCGGATCAGGTCAATACCGAAGTGCTTGTAGAACCGCCTGTCCTCGACGGCGAGAAAAGATCGCTGCACGTCTGGTGGTATCTCGTCGACGGACAACAGGATGCGGTTCTGCTGGAAATATTCCTTGATGACGGTGGAATCGGCGGCGAGGATCCGTGTTTTCAGGGCCGGCTCGATCATCTCGAGTTTTGCCATGGAGGGAAGGTCCCTCGAAAACCACTTGAGCGCTGCTGCCCCCATTCCGATGATTACGACGAGTACAATCAGAAAGGTGTTGAGAAACAGCCGTTCTCCCCGCCGAAGTCCTCTCATGCCGGTGCTCCTGTCCGTACCCGTTCCAACGTGTTATCGATAACGACGCTTTAAGAAAGTACAGGCATTTATTATTGAATTCCACCATTTTTATTCAACCCCGGACAATCCCGGACGAAAATAAAGGTAAGAAAACAGAAAGAAATCGTAAAATGAGTTGACAAATGTTTTTCCGGGCATTATATCAAGCGGGTGTCCCTTGGCAGGGATAGTAACATCGATGATTTGAGGATATTGAAAAACTGGAAAAAATTCTCAAATAGATGTTGACAAGACACTGTTTTTGGGATAGATTGAGGATTGGAATTCAACTTCCATATAGGGAAGTATGCTCTTTGATAATGAAATAGCGTGCGAGGCTCTAGTCAGACGGTTCGGGCCCAGGGGTTCGTTTGCTCGAATCCCATGGGCTTGGAATTGCGTCAATTAGAGCACTGTCTACGGACGTGCTCTTCGATTTTTTACAACGGAGAGTTCGATCCTGGCTCAGAATGAACGCTGGCGGCGTGGATTAGGCATGCAAGTCGTACGAGAAAGCGGTTTTTAATCGCGATTAAAGTGGCGAACGGGTGAGTAACACGTGGGAAACCTGCCCTCGAGTGGGGGATAACAACCCTAACGGGTTGCTAATACCGCATAATATTGCAGGTCGCATGTCCTGCAATCAAAGGTGGCCTCTACTTGTAAGCTGTCGCTTGAGGATGGTCCCGCGTCCCATTAGCTTGTTGGTGGGGTAACAGCCCACCAAGGCAACGATGGGTAGCCGGCCTGAGAGGGTGACCGGCCACACTGGGACTGAGACACGGCCCAGACTCCTACGGGAGGCAGCAGTCGAGAAGCTTCGGCAATGGGGGAAACCCTGACCGAGCGACGCCGCGTGGGTGATGAAGTCTTTCGGGATGTAAAGCCCTGTCATACGGGATGAAAAGCGGATTGGTAAATAGCCTTTTCGCCTGACAGTACCGTAAGAGGAAGCTCCGGCTAACTCCGTGCCAGCAGCCGCGGTAATACGGGGGGAGCGAGCGTTATTCGGATTCATTGGGCGTAAAGGGTTCGTAGGCGGTCGAGTAAGTCAGGGGTGAAATCTAACGGCTCAACCGTTAAACTGCCCTTGAAACTGCTTGACTTGAGTACGGGAGAGGAAAGCGGAATTCTCGGTGTAGCGGTGAAATGCGTGGATATCGAGAGGAACACCCGTGGCGAAGGCGGCTTTCTGGCCTGATACTGACGCTGAGGAACGAAAGCCAGGGGAGCGAACGGGATTAGATACCCCGGTAGTCCTGGCCGTAAACGATGGGCACTAGGTGTGGGAGGTATCGACCCCTTCCGTGCCGCAGCTAACGCATTAAGTGCCCCGCCTGGGGAGTACGATCGCAAGATTGAAACTCAAAGGAATTGACGGGGGCCCGCACAAGCGGTGGAGCATGTGGTTTAATTCGATGGTACGCGAAGAACCTTACCGGGGCTTGACATGAAGTTGACTGGCATCGAAAGATGTTTTCTCCTTCGGGAGCAACTGCACAGGTGCTGCATGGCTGTCGTCAGCTCGTGTCGTGAGATGTTGGGTTAAGTCCCGCAACGAGCGCAACCCTTGTCGTCAGTTGCCAGCGGTTCGGCCGGGGACTCTGGCGAGACTGCCGGTGTTAAACCGGAGGAAGGTGAGGATGACGTCAAGTCAGTATGGCCCTTATGTCCTGGGCGACACACGTGCTACAATGGTCGGTACAGAGGGAAGCCAAACCGCGAGGTGGAGCAGATCCCAGAAAACCGGCCTCAGTTC
>DAOVFR010000046.1 GCA_030672805.1 Candidatus Krumholzibacteriota bacterium | reverse complement strand
TACCTGATCGGCAGGTCCCTGTAACTGTGCAGCTTGCTCTTGTATATGAGAATATGTCCCGGGCAGTTCATCGGTTTCAGCACGAATTCCTGCGTCCCGTCATCGATCAGGTACATGTTCTCCCGGTAATAATCGTAATGGCCCGATTTTTTCCACAGTTCGCTCCGCGCTATATGAGGTGTGAGGATAACTTCGTAGCCTTCCCTACGGTGCTCTTCCTTCCAGTAGTTTTCCACGGTTTCGCGGAGGGTGTACCCCTTGGGATACCAGTAGACGAGACCGCCGCCGGCTTCCTCCTTGATATCGAACAACCCAAGCTGGGGTCCGAGCAGGCGGTGATCCCTGTGTTTCGCCTCCTCGCGGCGTTTGAGATCCTCTTTCAGATCATCTTCGCTGAAGAACGCTGTCCCGTAGATCCTCTGCAGCATCTGGTTTCTCTCGTCGCCGCGCCAGTATGCGCCGGCAATCGACAGAAGCTTGAAGGCGCCGATCATGGAGATATCGGGCACATGCGGACCCAGGCAGAGATCTGTGAATGCACCCAGCCGGTACACGGAGACATACTCCGGGTCGAGATCGTTTATCATTTCCACCTTGAACTGCTGATCGAGCTTAGTGAAAAGATCAATCGCGTCACCCCGCTTCATATCCTCGCGTACGAACTCGAGCTCTCCGCCGTCCAGCAGTTCCCTCATTCTATTCTCGACCGCTTCGAGATCCTCCGGCGTAAGGGTCCGCTCGAGGAGGAAATCATAGTAATATCCTTCCTCGATAGAGGGACCGATCGCGAACTTGACGTTATCGAACAGCTCCTGCACGGCGAGCGCCATCAGATGTGATGCGCTGTGCCGGAGAATGTGCATGGCCTCTTTAGAATCCCGTAATACAAGGCCAACATTGCCTCCCTCTGATATCTCCTGCCTCAGGTCGAGTGATGTGCCGCCTATGGTAACTGCAACGATTTCCTTCCGCCGTTCTTCCGGCAGATCCTCGATCAAAGAGGCAACGGGAGCGCCGCTGTCAATTTCCCTCTTTTTACCATTCTCGTACTTCAATTCAACCATGATCAAACCCGATCATTAAAGCGGATGTAAAAATGGTGGGCGATACTGGAATTGAACCAGCGACCTCTTGCATGTCAAGCAAGCACTCTAACCAACTGAGCTAATCGCCCACACTCGATATTCCAGAAAGGAAGTGTAACGAATATCCAGGCGGCGGGCAATGGGAAATTGCCGGCAGCCCGATCCGGACTACTTCTTGTCCTCTTCGTCTATCACCTCGTACTCGGCGTCAACCGCCTTGTCATCTTCTTTCCGTTCCTTTGCCCCTGCGGACTGTTGTGCCTGGTCCTGCTCGGGGGCCGGCTGTTCCGAGGTGGACTGGTACATCTTCTGGGCGGCTTTCTGCCAGATGGCGTTATGTTTGTCTATCGCCGATTTCAGGCGGTCCCTGTCCTCGGTCTTGGCCGCTTCCTTCAGTTCCTCGAGGGCCTTACGTATCCCTTCCTCGTCCCCTGACGGTATCTTGTCCTTGTACTCCTGGAGCTGTTTCTCGGTCTGATAGCTGAGCTGGTCCGCCTGGTTCTTGAGATCTATGACCTCTCGTTTCTCCTTGTCCTCCGAGGCATGGGTTTCCGCTTCCCTGACCATTTTCTCTATCTCTTCCTCGACCAGGCCGCTGGAAGGCTGAATGATGATCTTCTGTTCCTTGCCGGTTGCCCGGTCTTTGGCCGAAACGTTCATAATACCGTTCGCGTCGATATCGAACGTCACCTCGATCTGGGGAACTCCTCTCGGGGCCGGCGGGATGCCGGCCAGCTGGAAGCGCCCGATCGACTTGTTGTTCCCGGCCATCTCGCGTTCTCCCTGGAGCACGTGGATATCGACCGTCGTCTGGTTCTCGGCGGCGGTTGAAAAGACCTCACTCTTCTTCGTCGGGATCGTCGTGTTGCGGTTGATCAGTTTTGTCATGACGCCGCCGAGGGTCTCGATCCCAAGCGAGAGCGGCGTGACATCGAGCAGAAGCACGTCATGGACGTCCCCGGAGAGTACGCCTCCCTGGATCGCCGCGCCAAGCGCCACGACCTCGTCAGGGTTCACCCCGCGGTGAGGTTCGCGTTCGAAGATCTTCTTTACCTTCTCCTGCACCGCGGGCATCCTCGTCGTCCCGCCGACCAGGATCACCTCGTTGATATCGGAGGGCTTCAGCCCCGCGTCCTTCAGCGCGGAGAGGCACGGTCCGACGGTCCTCTCGACGAGGTCCTCGGTCAGCGACTCAAATTTGGCCCTTGTGATCTTGATGCTGAAATGTTTCGGACCGCTCTGATCGGCGGTGATGAACGGCAGATTGATGTCCGCCTGGGGAACGCTTGAAAGCTCACACTTTGCCTTCTCCGCCGCCTCCTTGAGCCGCTGAATGGCCATTGGATCTTCCGAGAGATCGATACCCTGATCCTTCTTGAATTCTTCCACCAGCCAATCAATGACCCGCTGGTCGAAATCATCGCCCCCGAGGTGGGTGTCGCCGTTCGTTGACTTGACCTCGAAAACGCTGTCTCCGAGCTCGAGGATCGAAATATCAAACGTGCCGCCTCCGAGATCGAAGACCGCAATGATCCTCTCTCCCTTCTTATCGAGCCCGTAGGCCAGCGATGCAGCCGTCGGCTCGTTGATGATACGTTCCACCTCGAGCCCCGCGATCCTGCCCGCATCCTTTGTCGCCTGGCGCTGGCTGTCGTTGAAGTAGGCCGGTACGGTGATGACGGCCTTCGTGACCTTTTCGCCGAGATACTTCTCGGCGGATTCCTTCAGGTACTGAAGAACCATGGCCGAGATCTCGGGAGGTGAATATTCCTTATCCTTGATCTTCACCCTTGCGTCCCCGTTCGGCCCCACGATCACCTGGTACGGCGCCTCACCGATCTCGGTATCAACCTCCGAGAACTTGCGGCCCATGAATCGCTTTATCGAGTAGACCGTATTCGTCGGGTTGGTCACCGCCTGTCTCTTGGCAAGCATGCCGACCAGCTTCTCGCCATCCTTGAAACCCACGACAGATGGTGTCGTCCTCCCCCCCTCCGGGTTCGGGATGATGACCGGTTCACCACCCTCGATCACTGCAATGCACGAATTTGTCGTTCCCAGGTCGATTCCAATAATCTTCGCCATCTCTTTCCCTCTCTTTCTTGAGAACAATCGATTTCAAGCGTCATTTATATAGTTTCCGTATAAACATACTTCAAGTACCGTGCCATGACACTTCAATATAAAAATATTATAACTTGCTGTAATATAAGTACTTACAAAACGGAATCTTGTCAATTGCCACAAGGGGATACGTAAAGGGCAAGAATTTGTGCCATTCTGTGCCACAATGTCATATTATGTCATGTCATTTCCGCTGTCTTTCTTGATGTCGTCATCTTCAATATCAATCGTGCAGCTTATCTCTCCGTTCTCCAGGCGTATCATCATCTCGTAACAGATTTCGTAATTTCTCCTTGAGAGATCGCTGTAATCATAGTAAGCGCATCGGGACCTTCTATCACACCTGTTTTTCTTGCGACAGCTGCGAAGCTGCTCTGCAAGCCAGCTTGCGATGTATTCCCTGTTCTCGACCTTCCACCGCTTTCCGCCCCGCTCTATATCGTGCTCATGGTGGTATGGAAAAAGCTGTTTTCGAAGTTCCTTTATCAGCCTGTTCAGCTTTCTCATAACGGTCACCTGTCACTCTCGATATGCGGATCGCGGACTCAACTGTCAAGCGATTCCTTCCAACCCGCGATGATACCGAGCAGTTTTTCCCTAGTATTAAGAGAAGGGTCTTCCAGAACCATCTCGAGCAGATCGCCAAGTATCCTTCCCACCCCGGAACCCTCCTCGAGTCCGAGCGCGTCCATTACGTCCTTGCCGTCGACGGCCAGGTCCGTTCTCTTGAATGCCGCGTCCGACTCGATGATTTCATCGATCCGTTTCCGTACCCTCTCGATCTCTTCATCCATCGTCGTATCGCCGCGCGAACGTGCATCGGCCATCCGCAGCGCGAACATCTCACCTATGTTTTCGACACCCACCCGGGAAATGTATCTCCGAATCGCGGAATCGGACCAGTCCGTGCTGACGTTGTACATGTGGTTCCTGACGAGATGGACGACACTCTCCCTGAAATCGTTCGGGAACCGGAACCTCGATAGCACCCGCCCTGCTATCGCCGCGCTCTCTTCCTCATGGCGGTAAAAAACTATTCGTCCGGCATGCTCCCGCTTCTTCTCCTTCTTGCCGAGGTCATGCAGAAGGGCGCTCCACCTTGCAAGGAGCCCTGGGCTCGCTTCATTACAGCTTCTTATACTGTGATGGAAGATATCGTCCGGGTGAAACTCGTTCTGTTCGATCCCGTGCGTGTCTTCGAGCTCCGGCAGGACATACTTCAATATTCCAGTCTCGTGCATGAAGACAAATCCGTCACCCGGCCTCTCGGCGAGGAGCATCATCTTGTTCAGTTCCTCCCTGACCCGCTCGGGTGAAACGTTGGCCAGAAGCGGCGCGTCATTCCTTATGATCCTTCCGGTCCCCTCCTCTGCCGCCAGCCCGAAACGGGCCATGAACTGAACGCCCCTGAGAATTCTCAACGGATCCTCGCGGAACGAGCCGGGGCGGTTCATTCTCAGTACATGCCGCTCGAGATCCACCCGCCCGCCCAGCGGGTCGACGAGCCGACGGGACCCGAGGTGAAACGCCATCGAGTTGATCGTAAAATCGCGGCGTACCAGGTCGTCCTCGATTCCTAGCGATGGATCGAACGAGACTTCGAAGTCCCTGTGACCGGGACCCGTCGAGAACTCGGTCCTGGGAAGCGAGATATCAACGACTATGTTCTTTTTTGGTGAAAACTTGATGACACCGAACGATTTCCCGACGAGACTCGCGGTTCCCAGCGTTTCGAGGATGGACACGAGTGTATCCATCCCGATCCCCAATGCTATGTAATCCTCGTCGGCGGGCCGGACATGCTTCCCCATGAGGAGGTCCCTCACTACCCCACCCACCAGGTAGAGATCGCACTCCTCGAGAAGGCGCCGTTCCCACCTGTACAGGTCCCTGCCTAGATTCAATATCGCTTCCCTTTCCATTAAACCTACTCTAGCGAAAGGGAAGTGCCAGGGTCAATATATTAACCCTCCCTGTTCACATGCTTGCCGAGCGAAGCATCCACCTCACGGTAATGTGCCAGGGCGTTGTATATCTTCTCGGTCTCACTACCTACCCACTCTTCCTTCATTTCCTTCTCTACGTTATCGAGAGCCTGCTGCCGACTGGCATCTGGCTTTCTGTTTTCCTTCTTCCACTCGGCGGGCCTTGTCGGGATTTCCTTCTGCTCGGTGTGAAGTCTCACTTCGGCAGCGCTCTCCGTCTCCTTCACGGGAGCGACTTGACTCGAGTCCGAAGCCTTGCTTGCCTGAGCCGCCGCCTCCTGCTGGACGGCGGAATTAACCTCGATCACCTTCTTCCCCGCTCCGGCTGCAGAACTGACCGGGTCCATAAGATCACCTCCGATGCTACACCCAGCTCAGGCGTTTTACGCCTATTCAATGTGTCGGCAGCCTTGAACCCAACCTTTAGGTTTTTTTTACTTTTTTCGGGATTATTCAACCCCCCACGCGCTTATTACGCGTAAGGGCTATCCACATCTTCCTCAGTCCCCTGAAGAAGGCGCCCAGGGCGCCTGCGGGAAGTATTCCGAATACGAGGCGTCCGGGCCGGCTCGATAAGATTATAAACTGCATAGAAACAATGAGTTCCGTCAGTTTCCGTCCCCGTGTAGCCGTCGGTGATTCCCTGTCGTACCGCGGAACGGGGTAACCCCATTTCTTCCAGAGACCCAGACGTATGAATGCACCCGCCTTTTTAAGATCAAATGCGTGCGAATGCATCTGCTCCGCCTGCTCGATGGTGATATCCTCGATGTATAGCATTCCGGATCCCCGGGCCCTCTCGAGAATCTCTTCCCCTGCCTCGGATCGTGTCAGAATGACCGACCAGCCGCCGGCCGTGCTCCAGTCCTTGGCCCATCCGTCCCCGACCGAGACATCGGCCAGCTCATTTGTCAGGTCTATGCAGGTGAGGCACCGGTGGTTGACATAGAAGGGGATCGTCTGGTTGAAATCGAGCTTCGAGATGCTCCTGACCGATCCGTCCTTCGTCCTCACCATGAAGGAGCCCGGCCAGATCCCCTCCCGGTACGAGAGGGATTCGACATCGGAGAGACGGCTGACGCCGAGCTTTCGCAGCATAACCCGCGTCGCCTCGAAGTAGAGGTTGTTTCCGCAATAGACGCCGATGACTGGACCGATCTTCGAATTCCCGTCCCATCCCGCCCCTTCGAGCTTGCGAAGGCCGTGCACGTGACACGGCAGCCCCGCATATGCGAACGGCCCCTCCTCGTCCACAATCTCGCCCAGGACGGTGTTCATCGGGCTCAGGTGATATCGGCTCTGCGCCGCATCCCTGATCTCTCCATCAGTGCGGGCTATCCTTCCCCAACCCCGCCACGGCTCGGTATCGTGCCTCGCGTACAGTACGGCGCCCCTCACCCTTCCTTCCCCGAGGAGACCGATGAGCAGAGATGTTACGACCCCGCCGCTCGCGCCGGCAAGCCTTACGACCGGATCGCTCGCGTACCCGATGTACGCCCTGCGGACCACACCGAGGAACCTGTTCGGCTCTGCATCGCCGAAGAGACTCCTTTCAACCGGCCTGAAATTCACGAGCTTGCCGGGGCATCCGGCAAGGCAGAGACCGCACGAGGTGCATGTGTCTCCCGCCACGGGAAGACACGATCCGGTTGGATCGGGTATCGTTAGGTTACCGACGGGACATGCGCCGACACACGTTCCGCAGCGGGTGCAGAGCCCCGTTCGGATAACCATCTCGTTCAGCTTTTCACACGGTAGCGGTGCAGACATAGAACTGCCTCAGGCCGAGCTGCGCCAGCGGGCCCTTTCCGATCACCCTGCTGAGAAGACCATCTACCCTTTCGAAGAACATACCCCCGATCGGCAGGAAGAGCGTGCCGGTATGGTCCTCGACCCTGAATCCGGATTCCCGCAGCATCTCCCTGACCTCACGCGGAGCAATGAAGCGGTGAGGCCCTTCCCCATGGTGGAATTTGAGAGCATTGTTCAGAATGCTCGTCCATTCGGCGAATGAGGGAGGAAGACTCATCACGAACAGCCCGCCGCCGGCCAGAACGCGCCTGACCTCCTCGAGAAAGAGAAGTGGGTCGGGCACGTGCTCGAGTGTCTCGAGCGACATCACGGCATCGAACACCGCATCGGGAAAGGGGAGTTCGTGCAGGGACGTCTGGACGTGGTTCTCTTCCGGGTTGAGTTTCCTGCTCCCTTTCAGCATCTCCATCGACAGCTCGGCGTTCACAAGGGCAAAGTCGCCGAATGCTTCCCTCAGGAACGGCACTCCGTCCCCGATCCTCGACCAGATGTTGAGCGCCTTCATCCCCGGCCGGATAGAGAGTCTCTTCACGGCTTCCCTGAAACGCTGCGTGTGAACCCGGTCGAGCTGCTCGTTCGAATGCTCGTACTCGTGCTCAGCCACGCCGTCCCAGAAGACGCGGACCTCGTCCATCGTGAAACTGTTCCTGAATCTACTCACCGATCCCCCCTGCTTTTTACGAACTCATCGATCGTCTTGAGCACCCTGGCAGGATTGCCCGCCGCGATACAGTACGGAGGAATATCCTTCGTAACGACCGATCCCGCCCCTACGATCGATCCCTCACCTATCGTCACACCGGGCAGCACGATCACGTTCACACCAAGTGAAACGCCCCTGCAGAGGCGGACCTTGCCGAAGTAGGGACCGCCGATCCTGTCCTTGAGAAATTCCGTCGTCACCCAGTGCGCCAGGATGACGCATCCTCTCGACATGCTGGAATACTCCTCCAGTTCGACGAGCTCGGGGTACAGTGTATCGATGACGCAGTTCGCGAGAATTCTCACATTGCGGACGTTGTGGATCCTGACCCCCCTGATCCTGTGCAGAATGGAAACAAGCGTATGAGGCCAGCTTATGTAATACGCGCAATGCGCGAGGAATCCTTTCCATATCCCGGTGAATCCTGTGTGGGACCGTTCCTTCATCTCGACCATTATTTCTCCTCATTACCTTTCGATCCGGCCGACCGCTTCAGGTCGAACGGCGCTGTCAACCAGCAGATCAATCCGATAACGCCCATGATAAGATATACCAGGACAAAGGTGAATGAAAATGAGACCGCCGCCTCACGCGACAGCCCGTACCTGCTGAATATCAGGATAAGTACCATGTCTCTCGTTCCGAGGCCGAGCAGCGAAATGGGCAGCAGCGATACAAAGATAGACGCCGAGATGCTGCCGGCGAGAACGGCTATGGGAATGTCCATACCGAGCGCTCTCGATGCCATGATGAAGAACGAGTAATGCAGCACCCAAGCGGCAAAAGTCAGAAGGGATATCATGATACTCCTCCTGGCATCGAGGTGCCCCAATTCATCGAGTGTATCCGATGTGATGGTCTGCAGGCCGTCCTTGAATCGCGAAGGCACGGTTCCACCTATGAACTTCCGGGCTAACCGGTGCAGTATGTCGCGCCGGAAGAATATCGTTCCGGCCAGGACGATCACTACTGCGAACAGTAGCGAGCTGAGCAGCAACTGGTTCTTGAAGAGCCCGGGAAAAAACAGAAGGCTCACGTACCCGATGACAACGAGGAAAATGATATCGAACATCCTGTCCAGCAGGGAGCTGAACAGAGCCTTGCCTGTACTGAGACCCTTGTTGATCAGGTACAGGCTCTTCGCGAAATCACCGACACGGCCCGGTGTCACGACCCCCAGGTATAACGCCGATGCATAGATTCTGAATGAACGGCCCTTGGATACGTTCATCCCCTGCAGGGCGACGATTGCCCGCCACCTGAGACTCTTGACAAGCGTGAAGAGAAACATGATCCCGAGTGCATAGAGAATGTAATAACCGCTGAAATTCCTGAAGGCCCCGATGACCTTGTGCAGATCGATACGCGTGAGAATGACCGCGAAAAGAGCGATCCCGGTCAACTGGAACAGGATCTTCACCCATCTCTTCTTGAACAGTCTCATGATACGTCCGGGGGTTTATTCCTGCCTTCGCTCTCTCCGCAACGCGGAGATCTGGTCGGCGAGTATTCCCATGAAGAACAGGATGATGCTGGAGAGGACGGTCAGCACGCCGGTATTCGGCGCCCTGCCGTACATGATGATACCGTACAGGATGAAGATGATGCCGAACGCGAACAGGAACATCGACACGGGCACGAAGACCTTGAGTGGGTTGAACAGCACGATCACGCGTATGATCAGCAGAAATGTTTTGTACCCGTCTTTAAGGAACTTCACGTTGCTCGCCCGCCCCACGCGTTTTTCCGCCTCGATCGGGATATACTTCACGCTGTAGCCGGCGCGGAAGAACGCGAGCGTGATAGTCGTCGTGAACGAGAAGCCGCTCGGGGCTATGTGGAGAAATTCCTTTACCGTCTCCTTCCGGAACGCTCGGAAGCCAGAATTGAGATCGGGGATCTTGTGCCCGCTGAGGTAGTTGGCAACGTACGAGAGAAGCTTTTTGCCGGGCGCCCTCACCCATACGTCCCTGCTTCTGGCGCCGACGACCATGTCGTATTCGCCGGCGAAGGACAGTAGTTTCTCGATCCCGCGGTGGTCGTGCTGGCCGTCAGAATCCATCATCACGACGATGTCGCCCTTGGCGTTCCTGATGCCGGTCTTGAGCGACGCCCCGTAACCCTTGTTGTACGGGTGGGAAACGAGCCGCGCTCCCATCTCCCTCACCACATCCGCCGTCCCGTCGGTCGAGCCGTCGTCGATTACGATGACCTCCCACCCCTTCTCGCCGGCAACCTTCACGATGCCGCCGAGTGTGCGTGAGAGCCCCTTCTCCTCGTTGTAGGCGGGGATGATTATTGAAACGCTCTTGGAATCCATATACTCAACCGGTATAGTGTCTTACCCGATAACCTGCCCCTCTGTTCCTGCAAGTTCTATTCCCAAGCGGTTAGCTTACGTTTCATGACTCGGTTCGTACTTCCATAATAGAATGCCGGAGGCGGGAATCGAACCCGCACGGTGCTCAAGCACCAGCGGATTTTAAGTCCGCTGCGTCTACCAGTTCCGCCACCCCGGCACGGGCTGAATCATAAGCCGAACCGGCCGTTTCAGCAAGGGAAATGAAAATGCATGTATGAAATACAACAAGCCAGGTCAGTATATAGATTGGAGGCGGCAACCGGATTCGAACCGGTGATAACGATTTTGCAGACCGTCGCCTTAACCACTTGGCTATGCCGCCTCAAATATTTGGAGCGGGAAACGGGACTCGAACCCGCGACATCAACCTTGGCAAGGTTGCGCTCTACCAGCTGAGCTATTCCCGCATTATTTCTACATATACCTTGTATTAGTATATAGATGTAATTATCAGGTTGTCAACCTCAAACCGATTTTGCCGCGCGTTCTCCTGTACAGCTTCCTGTACTCCTTCGCCGACTTGAGCCACGAGTGGTCTTCTTTCATGATCCGCACCCTCGTCTTCCGCACCGCTTTCTCGTTTTCGAAGAACCTGACCGCCCTTCTCACCGCACCGGAGAGGGCCTGCGGCGTGTACTCCATGAACTTGATACCGTTCCCCCTCGATCCGTCACCGCTGAGGCTGGTGACCGTATCCCTCAGCCCGCCCGTTGCACGCACGATCGGTATTGTCCCATACCTGAGGCTGTACATCTGGTTCAGGCCGCACGGCTCGTAGCGGGACGGCATGAGGAAAAAATCGCTTCCCGCCTCGACGAGATGGGCAAGCCTGTTGTTGAACTCGAGCTTGATGCCCAGTTTCTTCGGATACTTGCGGGCGAGCTCTGTGTACAGCTCATGGTAGACCTGTTGACCGGTTCCAAGGATCACGAACTTGAGATCCAGCTTCATGAGACCCTGGAAGACCTCGGCCAGGATATCGAACCCTTTCTGGTCGACCAGCCTCGATACCATTCCGATCACGGGTCCGTTTTTCCTGACGGGCAGCCCGAACTCCCCGAGAAGCGCCGTGCGGGTCTTTGATTTCCCCGCAAGGTTCCCCGCACTGAAATTGTATGGAATATTCTCATCGGTGGCGGGGTCCCATACATCCTGGTCAATCCCGTTCAGGATACCGGTCATGTTCTCCTTGCGCGAACTCAATATTCCCTCGAGTCCGCATCCGTACTCGTCAGACGAGGTGATCTCCTCCGCATATGTCCTGCTTACCGTGCTTATTGCGCCGGCGAACGTTATCCCTATCTTCATCACGTTGACCTTTCCCCAGAACTCGAACGGGCTCATCGGCGTGAAGAGCGACTTGTCGAACCCCGCCTTGCCGAGGAATTCACGCCCGTAGAGTCCCTGGTATGCGAGGTTGTGTATGCTGAACACCGTCCCGACCGATTCGAAGCGACCGTTATTGTACTCCTCCATTGCAATATACGCTGGAATCAGCCCGGAGTGGAAATCGTTGCAGTGGATGATATCAGGGTGAAGGTCGAGCGCCTCGATGGCGGCCATGACAGCCCTGTTGAAGAAGATTATCCGTTCATCCTCGTCCTTGTACGCTTTACCCGTCCCGGGTACGGTGTAGATCCCCTTCCGCCCGTAGTAGTGCTTGTTGTCAATAAAGAAAACCTTAATCCCCGTGCCCGGTTTCAGACACGAGTAGATGCGGAAATCCCATTCCTTGCCTCCACCCTTTACATTCAACACCGGCGAGCCTTTCACCCGTTTGATACCGAACTCCCGGCGATCGATAGACGCATAGAGCGGTGTGAATATGCTCACAGTGCAGTCGAGCTCCTCGAGTTTGTCGGGAAGCGCCCCCATCACGTCGGCCAGCCCACCGACCTTCGAGAAAGGAACAATCTCCGTCGTCACAATCGTCACTTCAAGATTCGAGCTTTTCATCCGTGCCGTCTCCATTCGCTGATTTGAGGGTTACCGGTTTTCTATTCCGGGGTTTCGAGGTTTCTTAAAAC
>DAOVFR010000275.1 GCA_030672805.1 Candidatus Krumholzibacteriota bacterium | reverse complement strand
ATAGAGATCCTGGTCATGCATTCCGAGAAAACCCGAGGTTCGGCAGCCCGGAATGAGATCGTTCATGCGGTTGATCGCCCTGAGGAACGTGCTCTTTCCGCAGCCGCTCGGACCGATGATCGCTGTGACCTTGCCTGCCGGGATATCGAACGTGACCCCGTCGACCGCTGCCGTGTCCCAGTAGTACACCGAGAATTCACGTGCCCTGACGAGCGCCTCTTCCTCGCTCACCGGGCTTCCCGGCGCCGGAGCGGCGGGCAATTCCCGTTTCGCCGTCCAGTCATGCATCCGGGTTTCCACCAACGATTCCTCCCTTGTTTCGTGACGGTCGCAGTTGCTCATCAGACCTTCAGTCTTCTAGATATCCTCGCCCTGATTATTATCGCAGCCAGGTTCAGAAGCAGGACAAGAACAACGAGCGTTAGCACCATCCCGTACTGCACGTGCCTGATCTCGTCGACCGCTTCGTGCTCGGTGGCGAGGTTATATATGTTCCACGGCAGTGCGGGTGTCGGCTGCGACAGGGTCTGATGGATCGCGAGCGGTTTGCCGACACTTACGGCGGCCGTGAAGATAATCGGTGCCGTCTCACCGGCCGCCCTCCCCATGCTTAAAATGATGCTCGTCAGAATGCCTGGCAAGGCGGCCGGCAGTATGACCGAGACGATCGTCCACCATTTGCCTCCCCCGAGGC
The DNA here is from genome assembly GCA_030672805.1 of Candidatus Krumholzibacteriota bacterium. GTDB lineage: Bacteria > Krumholzibacteriota > Krumholzibacteriia > Krumholzibacteriales > Krumholzibacteriaceae > DAOVFR01. The sequence goes on along the minus strand of DAOVFR010000275.1, from coordinate 2,404 downwards.
TCATTGCAGCCTCCTTGTACGTGCGAGGAACGGCCAGGATCGCCTCCTCGGAGGCCCGTATCACCGTGGGAAGCACGAGTATCGCCAGCGTGAGCGAACCTGCCAGCACACTCTTCGAACTCGACACGTGAACCGTGTTGATGAAGAATGCCAGGCCGAAGAGGCCGAATACGATGCTCGGCACTCCCGCCAGCGAGCTGATGCAGGTCCTGAGCAGACTGACGAAACTCCCCCGGCCGGCATACTCGGCGAGATATATGGCGGCAACGATGCCGAGCGGTATCGCGAAGATCATCGCACCGATCGCGAGGTAGACGGTGCCGAGCAACTCCGGCCAGATACCGCCGAAGAAATGGGCATCGTACGATTTATCGAACAGGAACCGCCAGTAGAACGTTTTGCGGGGCAGGAGCATTTTCTCTATGTCCGTCTCGAGCATACCGAAGAGCGGTTCCAGCGAAGTGCCCCTGAACAGCTCGATACGCGGCTTCAGGATCTTTACCCCCATTCGTGATGAATCCGAGTAATCGTACTCCTCGACGAACAGGAGATCGTTCAGTTTTACCGAGGCCCGGTCCCACCTCGTCTGTCCGTACCGGTCCCGTAAAAGAACGGGTGAGGGCTCTCCCGGACAGGGGCCGAACAGTTCCCCGGCAAGGTTCACGAGCTCCTCGAACTCCTTCCCGTACTCACGCCTGAAAGCCGGGCCGTCTTCCCGCAGCTCCGATTCGAACCGATCGAACATATCGTAGACCGGTTTTCTCGCGGCGGCGGCCCTGGCCACTTCCCGCTTGATCCCGGCCCTGTCGCCCCGCCCGAACTTCTCGAGCATCAGTTTCCTGTACTCGACGGTTCCCCGGAAGACGAACGCTCCCAACCCGCGAACGAAGATCGGCTGCAGGATAACGATCAGGGACACCGCCATAAGCGCGATCGCCAGCACACTGACCACGGTGAACGAACTATCGAGCATCCTGCGGGTTTTCAGTTCCATACCGTCACCTGTGTGTTTTCCGCCCCTTCCTCACGATCATCTCGCTGACTAAGTTGGATATAAAAGCGAACGCCAGCAGGCAGGACGCCATGGCGAAGAGAACGTGGTACCGAGACGATCCGGTCACGTGGTCCGCCTCGCCCATATCGCCCGCGATCGTGGCCGTGAGCGTTCTGATCGGTTCCATGAGGTTGAACCATGGTTCGGGGATCCGCGCCGCGTTGCCCGATGCCATCCAGACAACCATCGTCTCGCCGGCGGCGCGCATCACTCCGAGGATCACCGCGGCCATAATCCCGCTGCGTGCGGCCGGCACCACGATACGGAGGAGCGTTTCGGCCCGCGTGCTCCCGAGTGCGTAACTCCCCTCCCTGAGCTCTCGCCCGACGGCGTTCAGCGCGTCCTCCGATACGCTTACGACGGTGGGAAGCGCCATGATCCCAAGAATGATCGATGAGTTAAAGACGTTCGTGCCGCTCAGCACCGTGATGCCGTTCAGGAAGCTTGCGAGCTGCATGAGACCGAACGCGGCGCACGCACCGAGCGCGAAACCGGAAACAATCCGCCAGGCGGTCCGCCGGCTCCCCGAAAAGCGGGACGAAGCCAGATCGCTCGCCATGACGACGGCAACGAGCGCCAGCGGGGTAAGCACGATCCAGGCCCCTACCGCGAGAAGTCCACCGCCGCGCTCCTGCATCATTGGGGCAAATACGACAAGAGCGAAGAAACCGTAAACGACGGATGGGATCGCAGCGAGCATCTCGATAACCGGTTTAACGATCTGCCTGAACGAGAACGGAAGAATATCGCTCAAGCAGAGCGCGGCCAGGACGCCCATGGGTACGGCCACCACGACCGCTCCGAGGGTCACGAGGGCGCTTCCCACGAAGATCGCCAGCGCCCCGAACTCGGGAGTCTCGTGCGAGGGATACCATCGCGTGCTCGAGAAAAACTCCCTGAAGCCCTCGAGCTGGAAGAACGGAACCGCGTCACGGATGATGAAATAGAAAATAAACAACAGGGCAATCAACGAGCTCGAAGCGATCAGTATGAGCAATGATTGCCCTGCAAGAGCGCCCATGCGCCGATAACGCATGGCGCCCCTGCTCGTCAGGAGTTGATGATGCAAATCCCAAGGTATCTGCTTTCCCGGTTCATCTGTCATCAGAACTCTGCTCTCTCGTTTCGCGATCCCCGCCTAGTACCTGGTCACCGGAATAAAGCCGATCCCCTCGACGATCTCCTGCCCCTTCCCGGTAAGGTACAGGTTAATGAACGCATGGAGATGAGTCCCGAGTTTCGGGTACCTGTTGGTGAACATGAATAGCGGGCGCGCCACCGGATATACACCTGAAGACAGCGTGTTCCTGTCGGGATAGATGCCGTTGATCTCGAGAGCCTTGACCGAAC
>DAOVFR010000241.1 GCA_030672805.1 Candidatus Krumholzibacteriota bacterium | reverse complement strand
GATTCCCTTGAGAATCCTCTCTTCCTGTTTCCTGAAAACGGGAAAACAGTATCCCCCAGGCACCCACCCGATGTCCGTTCCGTGCCTTTCTTTCCAGGTCGAGAAGATTTCCAGGCTCTGGAGACAGATCGTAATCTTCGCCGGGTCCGAGTGGGTGGCGCGGACGCCGCCGATCGCAGCCTTGTTCTGTCCCTGGCCCGGAGCCGACGCGCGGTCGAGCACGAGCACCTTCCACCCCTCGAGCGTCAGGAAATAGGCACTCGGAAGCCCCACGCTTCCCGCACCGATCACGATAGCATCGTAAGTTCCACTGCTCACTTCTTCTCACCACCATCGGTTCCCGCGAACGCGGACAGAGGCACCTCGGCGACGAAAGGTCTGTTTGTCGGGAGGGTGACTATCGAGAGATCGATCCCCTCTTCGCGGTACAGGCGCAATATCAGGTCCGTACACGTCCTTCCACCGCAGGCCCCCATACCGGTTCTGATCGTCGCTTTCAGGATATTCATATCAAGCACGCCGTCCCTGATCTCCCTCCTTACCTCGCCGGCCGTGACCCGCTCGCACCTGCATATTATCGTATCATCGGTAATCGGCTCCGCGACGCCGGATCCCTTCTTCCCCTCCTCCGGCTTCTGTATCATGAATCCTGCAACCTTGAACGCGTCGCCGCCGGGAACCTCGATGGAAACGAGCTTTCGTTTTTCATCGATCGAGGACGTACGGAACGCAACGATCGTTCCCTCCCCGACGATTTCACCTTCCATATCAACGGTGACGACCTTCCTGCCCATCATGAGTTCTTTTTCGTCGAGCTCGTACGGCATGACGAGAAGCGAAGTTCCCTTCTCCGTGTCGTAACCGGGCTGCACCAGGTTGATAGCGAGCCCGGGGCATACGGCGACGCAGCGCGCACAAGCTATGCAGTTTCCAATAAACCTGGGCAGCTCCACGATCGTATCGTCAGGCATGATGATTGACTGCATCGGGCATGTATCGATACACGGGTTGCATGGTATCTCCTCCACGCACCTGATCAGCGGGAAAACCTTCGCGTCCGAGCTGACCGCCTTGAACTTGACGGTCCGCCCCGGCTTGCTCCGGAGCACCTCGGCTGTCGCGTCCCATTCCTCCGGAATATCAACATCGATGCCGAGGAACCGTGCGATTCGCCGTCCGACGATCTTACCGCTGAAAATGGCTGCCGATGCTTCGGCGATCTCCTCGGCATCCCCTGCGGCGAAGCATTCGATTCCGAAACTACACATTTTTTCATACAGCTCGTCAACCGGTGACAGTCCCACCGCGATGAGCAGTGTATCCACTCCGTATGTCTTTTCCGTACCCCGGACAGGTCTGAAGTTCCTGTCGATCATCGCGATCGTTACCCTCTCGAGCTCTTCCACTCCTTCCGCCCTGACGACGGTGTGCGACGTGAATACCGGAACACCGATGCGTTTCAGCTTGTCGAGGTGGACCTTGTACCCGCCGCACCTGGGGAGCGCCTCGACAAGACCCAAAACCCTTATTCCCGCCTGGATAGCGTGATACGCCGTGATCAGGCCCACGTTGCCTCCGCCGACAACGAAAAGGCGTTCGGTAGGCCTGACGAGATCCCTGTTCAGAAGCGTCTGGAAAGCTCCCGCGCCATAGACGCCGGGCAGATCGCATCCGGGGAATGCGAGCGATTTCTCCCTCGCACCGCACGCGATGAGAACCGCCTTAGGCTGCAGGAGATAGTACTCGCCTCCCTGGCAAAGCCCGACCTTTTTATCGTAGAAGGCGCCGACGGCGGTGGTGCCGAGCATCACGGTGACCGAATCGAGCTTTTTCAACTCGTCGGTAAGCAGCCGGGCGATATCGATGCCGCGGGTTCCCGCGTAACAATCGTCCCGCGAACCGAAGAAGGTATGTGTCTGCAGGGTGAGTTTTCCGCCGAACTCCGTCTTGTCGTCAACGAGGAGCGTCTCGATACCGAGCCTGCCCAGCTCGATAGCCGCGTTGATGCCCGCCGGACCACCGCCGATAACGAGCACGTCGGTCTCGATCGTCCGGATCTTCCCGAAACGGGGAACGGAATCCACCGAAGGCAGGGCGGGAACGCCCTCGCAGCTCTCGACCCGCATGCCGGGTGTGACGACCGTCATGCACCCCTTGACCGGTATGCCCTCCACGAGCACCATGCACTGGCTGCACTGCCCATTTACGCAAAAGATTCCCTGGGGGCCGTTATCACGGGGATGGTGGCCGAAGACCTTGTAGCCGTTTGCGAAGAGTGCCGAGGTGATCACCTCGCCCTCGTTTGCAACTAGTTCCTCGCCGTTGAATGTGAAACCGATCTCCCTCCGCTTCGGAACGGGCAGAATCGGATGGCTCTTCACCCTCAACATATCGTGCCTTTCCCTTATGATATCATGTCTCCTCTCCGTCCCCGCCAGAAGGATCTCCCACCAGCAGATCCGCCGCGATCATCAGGAGGTCCTTGACCTCGACGGACGCCTGTCTCCAGGCACCCTCGGGAACGACCTCATTGAACAACAGCAGGCACTTCGGACATGCCGTGACAATGGTGTCCGCTCCGGCCTCCCGCGCCTCGACAAGACGTTCATTGACGAGCGCCCGCGTGTGCGGTCCATGCCCAGTCCAGGAACCTGCGCCGCAACAGGGCGCCGACCTTCCGTGCCTTTCCATCTCGATCATTCCGTCACTCGAAAGCCTCTTCACGATCGCCCGGGGCGGCTCCACGACCGCCCTGTAACGTGAAAGGTAACAGGGATCGTGAAATGTGAGCTTTCCGGCCTCTTCCCTGAATTGGATATCATCGAGATGTTCGGCGAGAACTTCTGTGATATGGCGTACCTCGAACGGCAGGGCGCCGAACTCATCCCGGTAGGTACGGTCGAGTGTATAGGCGCACTTCGGGCAGATTGTGATGACCGTACTTACAGCGTAACGATCGATCAGAGAGATGTTGTGTTCGGCGAGTTTTCTGAATGTCTCCCCGTCCCCCGTGTCGTAGAGGTCCCGACCACAGCACCGCTCGTCCTCGAACAACACGGGGGATATCCCCGCCCTGTTCAGGAGCATTACGGCGGCGCGAGCCATTTCGATCGGATTGAAAACGTCCGGCCGGCCGAATGCCTCCTGGAAAAACGGGATACATCCGACGAAAAGGGCGACACCGTCATCTTGCCCGAGTTCCATCGTGTCGTCCACCCACTCCGGGGATTTCCGTTTTTTCCCGCCTTTCTTGCCGGACACATGGGATCCCGCGCCGGGCATGCCGGCCTGCATCCGCTGATACGTTCCGATGAGGTCCTCGAACGCGGCGGTGCGGTCTTTACGTCCGATCCGGAGTTCCCTGACGAAGCCGCCAAACTCGACATCGAACGGACAGGCATCCGAGCACGCACGACAGTTCACGCAGCACCAGATCAGGCGATGATCGACCGGCTTGCCGCCCCGTGACGCCAGGCAGGCCTCAGCAAGCTGCTGCGGATGCCAGGTCCCGTAGAACCGGTACACCGGGCACGCGTCGGCACACTCGTTATTACACTGCGTGCAACTATCGATACGATACTTATCAATTAATGCCTTCACTTGAGCCGTTTCCCTTTCATCCACGCACCGATCTTTTCGGCAAACCTGTCCGGTGTGGCGGACAAGCTGACAACCTTCCGCCGGTCTTCACCGAGAAGCCGGAGAATCCCCCTTACGCGCCCCACGGTCACCGATCCCAGGTCCCCGCCGAACCC
>DAOVFR010000192.1 GCA_030672805.1 Candidatus Krumholzibacteriota bacterium | reverse complement strand
TCTACCTCGCCGACCGGGAGGGAAACCCGTGGGCTTCCGCCATGTCTCCGGAAGAGGGCGTGCTGCTCTGCGTTATAGGGCCGGAGGGAGGGTTCACTCGCGCCGAGCGGGATGTCCTGACCGGCGGCGGTGCTGTGTCCATTTCTCTCGGCGCCTCGAGACTCAGGAGCGAGACAGCGGCGATATGCCTGTTGTTCGCGGTACGGTCGATCCGTTCAAGTGGATGAATCGGTACGGCGCGAGTGATGGGGGAAAGTTCCACATCGAGGGCATTGACAGATATTCAGCATAACGATTATAATGACCGGTAGTTCCGGATAGATGAGGATCCGAAGGGGGCGCTCGATGGAGAAGAACGTAATTACCAGAAAGATCCGGGAGAATCTCAAGGCCTCCGTCAAGGCAAGGGACAGGATCAAGGTCGGCGTACTCAGAATGCTTCTCAGTGCGTTGAAGAACGCCGAGCTTGACGAGCGCGAAGAACTTTCCGAGGAAAAGGAATTGGCAGTGATTGCGAGTTATGCACGGCGATGCAGGGAATCAATCGCGGAGTTCGAGAAGGGGGGAAGGGTCGATCTCGTCGAGAAAGAACAGGCGGAACTGGAGATCGTGATGTCCTTCCTTCCCGAACAGCTCGGGTCTGATGACATCGAGGCAGAGGCAGCAAAGATCATCGAGGAGCTTGGTGCATCCGGGCCGGGGGATATCGGGCGGGTCATGGGTGAGATGATGAAGCGGTTCAAGGGACGCGTCGACGGTCGAACGGTGAACAGGCTCGTCACCGGAAGACTTCGAAACGATTGAAGATACAAAGCATGTAAGGGGCGGATATGAACCTGATTATCGACATAATCATCGGTGTTGTCATGCTCGCATTCCTTGTCATGGGAATCAAGAAGGGATTTATAAGGCAGGTACTCGAGATCGTAGGTATCATTGCCGCCTTCGTGGGATCGTTCCTCGCGGCTCACTATCTCGGAGAATACCTGGAGAGAAGATTCGAACTTTCGTATGACCTGTCCCTGATCATTGCGGCTCTGGCACTCTTCTTCGGCATCCTGGTGCTGTTTCATTTCCTTGGCCTCTTTCTCCAGAAGATCGCGAATATCACGTTGCTTGGTTCCTTCGACCGGGTCGGGGGCGGGATCTTCGGACTTCTCAAGGGCGCTCTTCTCGTGAGCCTTCTTCTGGTTATCACACTGAATCTGCCTCTTCCCGGGAAGTACAAGAAGGAACTGCGGGAAGATCCTGTTGCTGCCGCCCTGTACCCCGTGCTTCCCACGTGTTTCGATCTTATCCTGTCAAGGTCTCCGGTGCGCCTTGATTTCGGCAGGGTAACGCGGAGTGACCTCGGGGATCTCAGGAATGATGCAAACAGGAAAGCAGAGAAGTTAAAAGAGGGGTTGAAGCGGAAAAAAGAGCAGGCCGAAGAGGCTCAGAAGAAGATCTGACCCCACGTTTTCTCGATTCCCAGAGATAAATTGATGAGTAATGAAGATGGAGAAGACAGGTATCCGGTGCTCGCGGAGGAACTCGAGATCGCCCTGGCAAAGCTCGAGTTCGCGGACATCCTGGAACTGATCGCGTGCGATGCGAGATCGGAAAGGGCCGCGCGTCATATCCGTGCGACGGGGCCTTTAGGGTTGCGTGAAGAGATCGAGAGAAGCCAGGGCGAGATCCTCGAGCTGTTCATGCTTGGGGAAGCGGGAGAGGATCTGTCCCTGTCCGGATGGACCGACAGCATGGATATTCTTGCAGGGATCAATGCCGAGGGGGCCACTGCGAGCAGCGAGGAACTGGCGCGTATCGCGGCGGCCGAGAGGGCCGCGCGGTCGGCAGTCAGGTTTCTCTCGGCGCGGGAGGAACAGCTGCCGCTCCTCTCAAATTACCGGAAGACTCTATCGATAAACGAAGAACTGATACGCTCCATCACGGAGATCATCGGTCCCGACTTGGAGGTGGTGGACGGTGCGAGCAGGGAGCTTGTCCGGATACGCAGGGAGACGAGGCGGCTGCGTGACCGTCTCCGTAAGGAATTCGCCGATTTCGCCGCACGGCACGGTGAAGGCAAGGGTTTCGAGTTCGTGACGGTACGCGGCCAGCGGTATGTCGTGTCACTTCCGAGACGCGATGCGGCGCGTATCGACGGGATCGTTCACCAGGCGAGCGGAAGCGGCGCCTCGCTGTATGTCGAACCGATGGAGTTTATCAGGGACAACAACAGGCTCGAATCTTTGGTTCAGGATGAGACGGCGGAGATCGAACGGATCCTGCGGGACCTGACCCACAAGGTATTTCTGAACCGTGAAGCGCTCATGGGAAACCAGGAAACCATCGTTATGCTCGATGCGATCGGTGCAAAGGCGCGGTTCGCCCTGCGGTTCAAGTGTACCCAACCCTGCCACAGCAGCGACGGGACGCTCGTTCTGAGAAACGCGAGACATCCCCTGCTTGAAAGGCAGCTCGATGGAAAGGCGGTGATCCCTCTCGATATCGAGTGCCGGCCCGATTGCAAGGTGGTAGTTATATCCGGGCCGAACGCGGGTGGCAAAACGATCGCGCTGAAAACCATCGGTCTTCTCGTGATGATGGACGGGGCGGGGTTCCTCCTTCCGTGCGGGGAGGGAACGATCATTCCCGGCTACGATTCGGTCTTTGTCGATATAGGGGATGACCAGTCGATCGAGCGGTCGCTCAGCACCTTTTCATCGAAGATCGTGAGGCTGAAGAATATTATCAAGCTGGCCGGGGAGCGGTCGCTGATCCTCATCGATGAGATCGGCGACGGAACCGATCCGGCCGAAGGTGCGGCTCTCGCCGAGGCCGTACTCGATCATCTCGTAGAGAGGTGCGGGCTCGTGGTCGTTACAACACATCTGACCTCGCTCAAAGGATGGGCCCATGGAAAGCCCGGTGCGGTCAATGCCACGCTGGAGTTCGATGCGGAGATGCTCGAGCCTCTCTTCAAGCTCAGGTTGGGTGTCCCGGGAAGAAGCTGGGGAATCGAGATGGCGGGAAGGCTCGGGCTCGACAGTGAGATCGTGGAAAGGGCGAAAGGGAGAACGCAGGACCATGTGCTCCGGCTCGAGGAGCTTCTTGCCCATCTGGAAAAGATGGAAGGATTCGTCAGCAGGGAGCGTGAGGAACTGGTGAATAAGGAACGCGAACTGTCCGGGCTGATCGAGAGCTACCGCGACCGTATCGAAGTTTTCAGAAAAAACCGGGACAGCCTCGAGCAGCAGGCCAGGAAGGAAGCGCTCGAGATCGTTTCCTCGACGAGGCGTGAGATGGAGCATATCATCCGGGAGATACGGATGACACAGGCAGAGCGGGAGACGATCAGGAAAGCAAAGGAGAGGGTTGGGGAGCTGAAGACGGAATTTGAAAGGAAGATCAGACGAAAACCCGAGGCAGTCCCGATCAGGCCGGAACTGCTCGAGACAGGTTTATGGGTAGAGATCATCAGTCTCGGAAAGAACGCGAAGATCATTTCGTGTGACAATCCGTCCAAGGTCAAGCTGGAACTCGAGGGAGGAATGAGGGTAGAAACGAAGGTCGGCGATCTTGCTCCGGGAAGCAAAGTGTGTAGGCCTGACAGCGTACGAATGGCGACGTGGAACGCCGGCCGGTTCGAACCGGTCATGGGGGAGCTGATGGTCAGGGGACTGGAGCGGGAGGAGGCACTGGAGAGGGTCGATGCGTACATTGACCGGGCGGTGCTCCAGGGGCTGCAGACGGTGACGATCATCCATGGAATCGGCAAGGGTATTCTCAAACGGGCAATTTACAGGATGCTGAATGAGGATTCGCGTGTCAGCGAGGTGCATCCGGGCCAGCCGGCGGCCGGAGGTGACGGCGTGGCGATCGTGAAGCTGAAGTGAGAAACAGGATCTTATGATACCACAAAAAGTTATAGAGGAGATCAGGGAGCGCACCGATATCGTGCAGATCATCGGATCGATGCTCGAACTGAAAAAGTCCGGAAGCAACTACAAGGCACTCTGTCCCTTTCACGGCGAGAAGACTCCAAGCTTCATGGTGAGTCCGGATAAGCAGATTTACCACTGTTTCGGATGCGGCAAGGGCGGAAACGTATTTCACTTTCTTATGGAGTACGAGGGTGTAGGTTTTGTCGAGGCGGTCCGCAACCTCGGCCGCGAGATCGGGATCGATGTCGACAAGTACCTCGGCACGGGTGAAGGCAGGGAAAAGCGGGACAGGTATTACAGTGCGATGGAATTCGCCGCCCGGTTCTACCACAAGGCGCTTCTCGACGAATCGGGCCGTATCAGGGGATATCTCCAGGAGCGCGACATCGATGATGATCTGTGTGAGCTGTTCGGCATCGGGTACGCGCCCGCCGGATGGGATCATCTCTACAAGGCCGCGCTCGAGGCTGGTCACGGGAAAGATACGCTTATTGACCTGAACCTTGTCATGAGAAGCAGGGGTGGGAGCGGATACAGGGATTACTTCAGAAACAGGATCATTTTTCCCATCGCGATGCTGTCGAACCGGGTTGTCGGCCTCGCGGGAAGGGTTCTGGACAGGTCTGAACCGAAATATCTCAATACGACAGAAAGTCCTATCTATTCGAAAGGACGGATCCTGTACGGTCTAAACAAGGGCAAGGATGCAATAAGAAAGAGCGGTTCCGCAATAGTTGTAGAAGGTTATGTTGATTACCTGATGTTGTGGAAGAAGGGAATAAGAAATATATGCGCTGTTTGCGGCACATCCTTGACGGAAGAGCAGGCCCGCCTCCTTGCGCGTTATGCAAAACGTGTATATATTATCAATGATGGAGACCGGGCCGGCATCCGCGCAGCGGTGAGAGCGGCCGACCAGTTCATCATACATGGGCTTGAAGCGTTTGTCGTTAAACTGCCGGAAGGTGAGGATCCCGATAGTTTTGTGAGAAAACAGGGAGAGGAGAACCTGCACGATCTGATGCAGGCTTCTTCATCTTATTTTATTTACCTGAAGAACGAGGCCGAAAGCGGGTCCCACACGACATTCCGAAAGAGAAGGGTTATCGAACACCTCCTCGGGAC
>DAOVFR010000128.1 GCA_030672805.1 Candidatus Krumholzibacteriota bacterium | reverse complement strand
CGACGACGGGGAAGCGCTCGCCGGGCGGGTCCTCTCCCTGCTCGGGGACGAAGCGCTCGCCGTACGGCTTGGCAGCAACGCCCGGAAGGCGGCCCTCGGGCGGTTCTCGTTCGACGTGATCGGCGCAGCGTACCTCTCACGCTACCGGGAGATCCTTTCCCGCCAGCCTGCAACATAGTTTACCAAATTTTCATAATGTGTAGTTCATTCAAATACATATGGGCCTCTACGATGGCCGGCAGAAAGAGGGCCGGCAGAAAGCCTGTTTACGCATCACACGTTTTCTGGTATGATCCATAATCGATTGTTTATTATTGTCTTGCGTGATATTGAACCGTACCGGGAATCGGCTCTCGATTGAGGATCGACATGCGGAAGAACTGGATATTCCTTCTCATCGTGCTCGTCGGGCTCGCGATCCGTCTCGTGTTCGCACTCACCTGCGACAACAAGCCCGAGGAGAGCGACATGGAGACATATAACAGGCTCGCCCTCGAGGCACCGCTCTCCGTCTATCCGCCTCCCGGGTATCCGTTGTTTCTCAAGACCGTCTACGCGATCTTCGGCACCCGGAATTACCGGGCCGCTTTCGCCGCGCAGGGGATCGTGAGCGCGCTGAGCATCCTGTTGATCTACTGGATCACGATGAAGGCATCCAGCCGGCGGGCCGGGCTCATCGCGGCCGGTATCGCGGCGGTCTACCCGAACCTGATCATATTCAATCTTACGACGATGACCGAGACGCTCAGCGTCTTCTGCTATCTCCTCGTTGCGGCCGCCCTGGCACTGCCGATCCGGCCGCGCCGTCAGGCGATGATCACCGCAGTCGTCTACATTTCCACCTTTCTCGTGAGACCTGTGTTTATCTATGCCTGGCCGGGCGTCCTCCTCGCCGCGAAAAGGAGGCTGGTGTTCCTTCTTGCGTTTCTCGCGCTCCTTTCCCCCGCCGTCATCTACGGGATCATAGAGGGCACGGCCGTGAAGTTCCCGGTCATTGCACTCTACAAGACCTACAACAAACGATCGAACGGCTATCAGAATCTCAGTCTCAAGGCGCTGCCGCTGGGGGAGGAGGAGAGGTCGGCGGGCACCTATCTCCGCGAGGTCGGCTCCTTCATCAAGACAAACAGGCGGCAGACGATCGATATCATTCACGGAAAGCTGAGAAAGCTTTTCGGACGCGGTTGGGACACCCTCGTGCTGAAGCCGATCGTCGGAGACAGCAGGCATTTCAAGGAACTGCTGATGTACGGATATATCCCTGTCATGCTTCTCGGATTCATCGGCATGATACGCTGTTACGGTGAGAGAAACCGGCATATCGCGCTGACGATGCTGGGCTACCTCGTCTTCTTGATACTGCTGGCCCCCTTCAAGTTCAGGTACCGCCTCGTGATCGAGCCACATCTGATCATGTACGGCGGAATCCTGGTGGACAGGATATGCGGTTGGAATATCTTCGCAAGGCTCCGGCAGCGCTGAAAGCGTTCTGGCGCGGTTACATCGTTCCGGCATTCCACAGGGACTGGAAGTTCCTTCTCACGCTGTTCGGCGTCGCCCTCGTGATTCGAATCTCGTTCGCGATCATGGGCAAGCCGATCGACACGAACGAGACCTTGCTGTTCAACAAGCTCGCCGTCACGAAGAGCATCGGCGTGGACGACGCGCCGCTCTACGCCCATTTTCTGAGAGTGCTGTACGCGCTGCGGGGGCATCCCGATTTCAAGTTCGTGACGATCGTGCAGGGCATACTGAGTGCCTCGCTCGTGTTCCTGATCTACCATATCACAGGAAAGCTCTGGAACTACCGGGCCGGGCTGCTTGCCGCCGGCCTCTGCGTGTTCTACCCGCCGTTCTGGATATACCACATGATGATCTCGACGTCGACCCTGGCACTCTTTCTCGTGATGTTCATGATGGCCGTCATCGTGTCAGACCTGCCGGAACGGACGGCGGCGGTCCTGAACGCCGCGGCATGCGCCCTCGGCATCCTGCTCCTTCCCCGGTTCATTTTCTTTATTCCCGGTCTTCTCATAGCCGTAAAAAAGCGGCGGCTCTTCGCCGCCGTGCTCGTCGGAATGCTGCTCCCCTGGACGGTCAGGAACTGCATCGTCGCCCGGGCATTCGTGCCGCTGTACAGTATGCAGACATTCGGTCTCAATGCCCTGGCCTTCACGTGGAGACCGAGCTGGCACAGGACGGGATACACCTACCGCGGATTCGGGATGATACTGAAGAAGGCTATGTCGAAGGGTCTCGACGCCCGATCGACCTCCCTTAAGTTTACCAATCCCCATCTCGTCGCCTATGCGTACCTCATAGCAGCGTCATTGGGTATTGTCGGGATGATACGGCGGTACACGCCGCGACACCGGAATGTCGTTCTTCTCGTCTGGGGATATGTCGTTCTCTACGTTCTCTGCGCGATACAGAACATCACGTACCGGATACTTATCGAGCCCCTGTTCCTCATCTATATCGCCATCCTGCTGTACGGCGAAAAGAACGTGACCGATCCCGCGCCGGCGCCGCACCCGGAAGGGTAGTTCCTGGTCACGCCGATCCCCGGCGCTGGACGGGAAAGCGGAGGGTTCTGAGTAATAAATAGGAGGGACAGGCACAGCGGGTCACTATGCCGGATCTTCGAGCAGGTCCGCACGCGGCATTTCGATGATTCCCTGATATTGTGCTTTTTAGTATACCGTTCTCTGATTATATTTATTAATGGAACTCCTTCTGTACAATATTAAGGAGGTTTGTGATGAAGGTCATTGCGTGTGTGGCTGCATTGGGTCTCCTCTGCGTTATGGCAGGGTGTTCGGAAAAGTCTGGCCCGGTGGACCTTACGCCTCCTCCGACCGGTTTTCAGATCGAGATGAGCCTGTCCAGCAACTTGATATACCGGGGTCAGAACACTCAGTTAACGCTGGAAATCGCCAATTACGGTCCGGATATCGAACTGGATTTCAGATGTATGGATCATTTCGGATTCCGGATCGAGAACGATAACGGCGATCTCGTCTACGAGTATCCCTCGTGTTACCCGAATCCCAATCACTTCACTATCAGGAAGGGATACAAAAATACTGTATCCTTCTCCGTACCCGGCGGGACGCTACCCATAATTGAAGAAGGTTATTACAAGGTCAGTTCCGGAATCCTGGAGCATGAAGACCTGTATCCGTGGAAGAAGGCGGGACTGGTGGTCCTCGAACCCCGCTGACAGGCCGGAAATGGTTCCCGCAACTTGTGGTAATAGGCATTCAGGAAACACCGTGTGATCTCCTCTCCGCGACGCGGTCTCTCTCGTACCGTGAATCCAGCCAGAGCCAAAGTGTTCTGTCCATACCCGGAGGCGCAGTTGCTGACGCCTCCAGGGCTGTCTCCAACAGCGGTTTTCCGGTGACTCTTCCGGCGACGGCCTCCGGTAGCGACCCCCCCGGCAGCGAAAAAAGATCCGTGAGGTTCGATCCAGGACTTGACAACCTGCTGCCGATACTCTATAATCTAGAGTACTCTAATAAACGTAAGGAGGCATTCCATGGTTTCCAAGCAGATCGAATCCGACCTTGGCTACGTCAAGGACCTGGTCCGGAGATCCGACCCCGAGCCGACCCCGGCCTCGGTCTACCTGCTCTGGGCAGCGATCGTACTGGTTGGCTTCGCGCTGCCTGACCTGGCTCCGGGGCGGGCCGTCGGCTTCTTCTGGATGATCGCCGGCCCGCTGGGTGGCATCGCCAGTGGGCTTCTTGGCCGCCGCAGCGGCCTGCGTAGTGGGCAGATCCAGCGGGAGATCGGTATCCGGCACGCGCTCCATTGGGGCGGCATGCTTGTTCTCACCGCGCTCGCGGTCCTGCTGGCTCTGACCGGGCACATTCCCCCGGACGAATTAGGCCGGGTCATTTTGCTGATCGTGGCCTTCGGCTGGTGGAGTGCCGGCGTGCACTTCGATCGCATCTTCCTGTGGCTGGGGGGGCTCATGATGCTCGGCTTCGGCGGAACACTCCTCTTCGAACGCTACGCCTGGACCGCTCTGGGTCTGCTCATTGCGGTTTCGCTGGTCATTGTCGCTCTTCACCGAGGTCGCCGGCATGCCAAGCAAGAAATCTAGCGGCGACAGTCGGATCCTCGCGGGGCTCAGAGACCTGAACAAGCTCCTGGGACACCGCGCGCGGCTCGGGATCTGTGTTCTCCTGGCGCGCAACGATCAACTCTCCTTCAGTCGGCTGAAGGAGATCCTCGAGGAAACCGACGGCAATCTGGGTGCCCAGCTTCGCAAGCTCGAGGACGAGGGCTTTGTCACCGTGCGCAAGGAGTTCCAGAACCGCCGGCCGGTGAGCTGGTACGCGTTGACCGCGCAAGGCCGGCGAGATCTCGAAGCGCACCTGGACGCTCTGGGGCAACTCATAAAGAAGTAGGGCGAGGTTGCAGCGCAGGCAAACTAGGCAGACGCCCCAGCTCCTCTCCCGCCAGCATACAACCCGTTATGTAAAAGAAAGTTGACTGTATGGGCGGCGTATGGTTAATTTTATTGGCAATACCGCTCCAGGGGCGCATTTCAGGCAAACGAAACAGATTCTCCGTTTCGACCAGCGGGTTATCGCATGAACGATCTGACCGGCAGGACAATCTCGCACTACCGGATACTCGAGCAAATCGGCCAGGGCGGCATGGGCGTTGTCTACAAGGCGGAGGATACACGGCTCAAGAGGACCGTGGCGCTCAAGTTCCTCGGACCCCGGGTCCTCGAAAACGAGGATGAAAAAACCCGTTTCACGCACGAAGCGCAGGCCGAGGCCGCACTCGACCATCCCAACATCTGCACGATCCATGGTATCGAGGAAATCGACGGCCAGGCGTTCATCGCGATGGCATATATCGATGGCGCAAGTCTTCACGATAAGATCTCGTCAGGCGCTCTCCTGCTCGACGATGCACTCGACATCGTGATCCAGGTCGCGGAGGGACTTTCCGCAGCCCATGAGAAGGGCATAGTCCACAGGGATATCAAGCCTGCCAATATCATGATCACGAACAAGGGACTGGCAAAGATCACCGACTTCGGGCTGGCGCGCCTTCCCGGCACGATCAGGGTAACGAGGACGGGGGTTACGATAGGCACGGTCGCATACATGTCCCCCGAGCAGGTGAAGGGAAACATCGTCGATCACCGGACCGATATCTGGTCGCTCGGGGTGGTGCTGTACGAACTGCTCACGGGGCGCCTGCCCTTCGGCGGCGACTACGAGGCGGCAACCCTCTATTCGATCATCAACGATGAACCGCCGCCGGCAGGGGACACGAATACCGCGGCGAAGGAAGACCTTGACCGGGTCTTCGACAGGGCCCTGCGGAAGAACCCGGACGAACGGTACCAGAGCGTCCACGAGATGCTGTCGGATCTTCAATCCGCACGGATGAATCTCGACCCGGATGAGGGATGGCTCCCGAAACGTGCCGCCGGAAAAAGGAGGGGCAGGCTGCCCGGCAGAACAATCATCGCGCTCGCCGCTGCGCTCGTCATCGTTCTCGCGGCAACTATCCTGACGAGATTTCTGTACAACCGGCGGATCGGCGCACCCGTTTCCGTGGCCGTGCTCGATTTCAAGAACCACACGATGGACCGGAGTTTCTCGACGGTGCTCGCGGAACTTCTCATCACCCACCTATCCCAGAGCCGGCATGTGAAGATACTGGAGCGTGAACGAATGGCGTATCTCATGAGAACGCTCGGGATCGAGGCGCTCGACGATTCGACGAGCTTCACGCTATCGCGAAGGGCGGGGATCCATACCCTGGTATCCCCCTCGATCCTCCAGATCGGCAATACGTTCAGGATCAACGCCAGCGTCTACGACGTCGGCACCGAGGAGCTCATCTTCGCGCTGCACGTGCAGGGCAAGGGGGAAGACGCGATCTTCGGGATGATCGACGAGCTGTCGAAACGTATACAGTCGAAGCTGAGGGTGATCCCCTTCGGGGCCGGGAGAACCGGACGTACACTGGCCGAGATGACGACGGGCTCGATGGAGGCATACAAGCTCTACTCGGTGGGGCAGTCGCTCTACCTCGGCGGAGATCCGATGAATGCGATCCCGTACCTCGAGAGCGCCATCGTGCTCGATTCGACGTTCATCGAGGCGATGCGCGCGCTGGCCGTCATGCACAACACGGTGGGAGACACTCGGAACGCACTACACATGGCTGAAATATCGAAACGTATCGCCAGGGAGAAAAGCCCGCGGGAGTTCCTCAAGTCGGTCATCATCGAGTACCGCATACAGGGGAACTGGGACCAGGCTATCGATTACATGGAGCGCTACCTCGAGCTCGAGCCCGATGACGGGAAGATGCACCTTCAGCTCGGGTACATACTGTCCAGGCACAGAAAGGCCTTCACCGAGGCGATCGCCGAATTCAATCACTTCATCGAACTCGACCCAAACAACCTCTCCGGCCAGCTCGGAAGGGCATACAACTATCTCGGCCATGCCTACCTCTACTCGGTACGCTACAGGGAAGCGATGGAGGCCTTCGAGATATACCAGTCCCTCGTTCCCGACAGGCCCGATCCGCTCCACAGCATAGCCGAGGCGTACCGCTTCATGGGCGAATACCGGAAAGCAACGGACCTCTATTCCCGTATCATCAGCGAGTATCCAGGCTACTACGAGAGCTACGAGGACCTCGGCGCCGCATATCTCGCCGAGGGAAAATGGAAGCACGCCGTGGAGGCCTATATAAGGTTCCTCAGCGCAGCGCCGCCGAAGCTCAGGCCCCGCGGGCACGTATCCCTCGGCTACGTCTACGTGACACAGGGCAACGGGACTCTCGCGGAGAATGAGATCGAATCGGCCCTCGCGCAGGATTCCCTCTACATCCAGGCACACTGGCTTGAGGGTGTCGCCGCGCTGCGCCCCGGCGGCGAACCGGGCGAAGCGGAGCGGGCACTCCGCGTGATCGGCGGCCTCGTGAACACCGCGAGCGACTGCAACGATCTGGCGTACCACAGGCACCTCGAGGGACTGATGCTGCTCGCCGCCGGCAGGACGGCCGGGGGCCTGAAGGCGCTGCGGGAGGCGGTGGAACTCTCGCCGCGGAACTTCATCTTCTTCAGGAAGGAGTACGT
>DAOVFR010000154.1 GCA_030672805.1 Candidatus Krumholzibacteriota bacterium | reverse complement strand
CGATGGAAGAACTGCCGCTGATACGGATCAAAAACGTAAGCAGGAACTACCACTTCGGTATCGTGAATATCAGGGCGGTTACCGAGGTTACATTGGATATAATGAAAAAGGACTTCCTCGTCATCGCGGGGCCGTCAGGCAGCGGAAAAACGACGCTGCTCAACATCATCGGTCTTCTCGACAAGCAGAGTTCGGGAGAGATCTGGCTCGATGGTGAGAACGTCACACACCGGAACCTTCACAGTCTCCACGGTCATCGCCGGGACGAAATCGGGTACATCTTCCAGACATTCAACCTCATCCCCGTCCTCTCCGTGTACGAGAACGTGGAGTACCCGCTCATTCTGAAGAAGGTCCCCCGAAACGAGCGCCGCGATCTCGTCGAACTCACGCTCGCGAAGGTCGGACTAGGACACCGGAAGCGTCACCGGCCGAACGAGCTCTCGGGCGGCGAGCGGCAGCGTGTTTCCATCGCGCGGGCGGTCGTGAAATCGCCGCGTATCGTGCTCGCGGATGAGCCGACCGCCAATCTCGATTCGAACACGGGCGGCGAGGTGCTCGAATTGATGGCGGAGCTCAACAGGACACAAGGTGTGACCTTCGTGTTCTCGTCCCACGATCCCGCGGTTATCGAGCGCAGCAGCCGCCTGGTCAGATTGAAGGACGGAACGATCGTCCCGTAACAAAGGAGATCACATGCAGTTCGTGAAAATGGGTTTCAGGAACCTGTTCAGGCAGAAGCGAAGGACGCTTATCACGCTGGCAGTCATCACATTCGGCATCGGGTGCCTTCTCCTCGCCTGCGGCCACTCACGGTATATCGCCTGGGGCCTGATGGAGATGACGATACACACCGAAACCGGTCACATCCAGGTCTTCGGCAGCCAGTACCCCGGACGTGATGAGGAAACGGTCCTGCAGCATGGTCTCGAACGGTATGAAGCGGTACGGGAGGAGCTGCTGGATCTCGTGGATGTGAGTATCGCCGCCGCAAGGATAGAGTGTACGGGACTGATTTCGAACGGCGAGAAATCCGCGGCCTTCATGGGCTCCGGGCTCGAGCCGGCCCTCGAGCTCAGGATGAGATCGTTCTTCAGCGGCGCCTCCTCCATATACGACACGCTCGCCGCGTATGAAACCGATGATGATGTCATCGCGCTCGGCAGCGCCCTCGCGCGGTCGCTGAACGTGCGGAAGGGTGATTACCTCACCCTCATCTCGACGACGACGGATGGTGCGCTCAACGCGATCGATGTCCGGTATGTGGGTTCGTTCCAGGGCTCCTCGCCCGAGTATGACGCGCGCGCGGCCATCATGCCGCTCCGGACGGCTCAGCGCCTTCTTAACACGGACAAGGTGAGAAACCTCGTTATCACGCTGGATGAGACGGAGGATACCGACCGGCTGCACGGGGAGATCCTTCATCTCCTCCGCGGCCGGGGGTACCGGGTCGACGTGCGGACATGGCCGGAACTCGCACGCTACTACCACAAAGTCAAGGCGTTCTACCACCAGATGACCGGGTTCCTTTCTCTTGTGCTCTTTATCATCGTCTTTTTCAGTACCGCCAACACAATCATGATTTCGGTGATCGAACGCACGACGGAGATCGGAACGATGCTCTCGATCGGTACGTCCCGGTGGCAAACCCTGAAGGTGTTTTTCTTCGAGGGGCTCTTTGTCGGCATATTCGGTGGTTTCCTGAGCGCTCTTTTCGCAATCTGCGCCTCCGCGATCATCAATCGAGCAGGGATCATGCTCCCGGCCCCGCCGGGTCTCACGATGGGGTACCCGCTGAGCGTTCGGAACGAGCCGGATCTCTACCTGCAGATATTCGCGTGGACGGTAGCCGTGGTGACCGTCTCGTCCATTGTATCAGCCCTCCGGGTCACCCGTATGAAGATCGTTGACGCCCTCGGACACATCTAGCGATCCCGGTGACGGCACGAACGCACCGATACCGGAACGAATCGGCGGCGATTGGAATCGGATAAAGGACAGGGAGGTACCAAAATGTATGGAAGTACATGTAAACGCGATCCGTCCGGCAGGACCGGAACGTGTGCCATGACGATCCTGCTCGCGCTGCTCGCGCTCGCCCGGCCCGCCGCAACCGGTGAAGCCGGCCGCGAAGGTACAGCCGGTATCCTCGAGACGATCGATTCGTTCCGTGTTGCATCGAGGCAGTACCTTGTCAGCCTGAGACTCACCAGCTACCGGGGTGACGAGGTCAGGGAAACGGCTCTCTTCGATGTATACGTCGGCGGCATGGATAAAAGCCTCATCGTTGCGCGTGAATACCGCACGAGGGGCATGAAGATCCTCTACTCGGGTTCAAATATGTGGGTGCACCTGCCGAATACAAGGCGGCCGATCAGGATCACACCGATCCAGCGGCTCATGGGTGAGGCGTCGAACGGTGATGTGGCGGAGGTAAGTTTCGCCGGGAGTTACCGGGCAGCGCCGGCGGGCAAGGATACCGTCTCCGGCGTCCCATGCCGCATACTGGAGCTCACCGCGAAACACAAAGCAGCCACGTACAGCCGGATACTGCTCTGGGTGCGGTCGGAGGACTGCCGGCCGGTCAAGGCGAACTACTACCTGGTCTCGGGCAAGCATTTCAAGACGGCCTTCTTCGAAGAGTACCGGAAGCTGGCAGGACGGGTGGCGCTATCACGTATGACCATCCACGACGAGGTAAGGAAAGGGCGCCGGACGATCTTCGACTACCTCGAGATCACGGAACGGGAGTTTCCCGCCAAGTACTTCAACAAGAACTACCTGATCCATGTCAAAGGTATGTAACACATTATTCGGCACGGTGGTGGTGCTGCTCACCGCATCGCTCTGCGCTAACACGGCGGCCGCGGATTTCGGTTGGCGGAGCACCGGGATGTACCGGATCAAGCACAACGAGTACCGGCACGGCCTTTTTGACCCCGACGGCGGCACCGTCGACATGATGGGGCTCGAACGGGGCGCCATCTACTCCCTGAATCAGGCGATTCAGCTCGAGCTGGAGATCGTCTCGCTATCCATGCACCTCGACGCCCTCGCGACGGGTCTCTATTCGGACGCGTGGGACGACGACATCGAGATCACGCAGCTCTACGTGCAACACGATCTGCTCGACGGCTGGCACGTGACAGCCGGCCGGATAATCCTGCGATGGGGCACCGGCTACTCCTTCAATCCGACCGACGTTCTCGCACCGGAAAAAGAGCTCGCCGATCCGGACAACGAGGAACATCGAATGAAGGGGCGAGATCTCGTGAAGGTCGAATACTTCGGAGGGAGCTATTCGGCTGCCGCGGTTCTCTCGGGCAAGGTAACACCCGGCGAGCCCCGTATCGATGACCTCCGCGCGGCCTTCCGCCTGTACAAGAATGTGCTTGATACGGATATATCACTCATCGCATCGATCGCCGAGAAAGAGACGCCCCTGTGGGGCGCGAATGTCTCGACCGTCATAGGCGATCGGCTCGAGTTGCACGGCGAGTCAATCTTCCAGAAGGGCAGCTACCAGGGCTCCCACCGGGCACTCTCGGGAGAAAACGAGCTCTTCAATGAGTTCCCGTTCAACGAATCGCAACGCGGAAGCGCTGGTTTTTACAACAGGTATCTTCTCGGCCTCCAGTACACGCTGCCGGGGAACGTCACGTGGACGCTGGAGTACTACCACCAGGATCACGGTTATTCGAAGGCGGAGTGGGAACGGCTGATCTCATATAGCGGGTATCTCGACGAACAGCTCGCCGGGGTCTCCGCCCCGCTCGCCCGCACGAACATGCTCTGGAGTATGAACGTATTTTCACCGAAGGGTTCGATGCGCGATTACCTGATGAGCTACATGGGCATAACCATAAGGCAGCGTCATACCGTGGAAATGACGCTCCTGCTGAACCTTGCCGACGGCAGCTGCATCGTGCTGCCCGAGGTGCACATCGGAGCCGGAAATCACCTGACATTTTACGCGAGGGGAAGTATTCTCGAAGGCGGCATGGGAACGGAATTTGGAGAGGTCTTCCTCGCCGGCTATTTCGAAGGAGGCGTGAGGATACGGTTATGATATCCAGGCTGTTGAAAATATACCCCTTCAGGGAAGTGGGGTTCATGATCGCCGGCATCACGGTGGTGCTCGGATCGATCCTCTCGGCCGCCGGTGTCGGTGTGTGGTACATCCAGTATCTCTACACGTTCGTATACACGACGTCGTGCAGCATCTTCATCAGCATTCCGCTCTGCCTGCTGTACGAACGTCTATGGAGGATACCGCGAACGCTGTACTACGTCTCGTTCGCTGTAATCGTGCTGCTCGGTGCATTCATCGGCACGCAGGCGGCCCACGCAGCGCTATACCGGTCCCTGTTCGTTAACAGGCCGGTGCTTCTCATCACTCTCCTGATGTCGTTCATCACGACATCGGTGATCGTGGCCTACCGCCACATTCAGGCGAACCTCGAACACAAGATCTCGCGGATCAGGGAAGTTGAACTGGAGAACGAAAAACTCAAACGGTACGAGCTCGAGGCACGGCTGAACAGTCTCCAAACCAAGCTCAATCCGCACTTTCTCTTCAACACGCTGAATTCACTCGCGGCGCTCGTCTACGATGATCCCACGCGGGCGGAACGGAGCATCGTGCGACTCTCCGAACTCTACAGGCGCGTATTGTCCGTCTCGGAAAAGGGAGTGACCACGGTCGCGGATGAAATCGCGCTGATCGAGGATTACCTCGAGCTGGAAATGCAGCGCCTCGATGAGCGGCTCATCTACCGGTTGGCATGTCCCGAAGAACTTAAAGACCGCAAGATACCCGGACTGCTTATCGAACCTCTCGTGGAGAACGCAATCAAGCACAACACAACCGACCGGCTGCTTGAAATCGACCTCGAGATCGGCGAGTTTGACGGCACTCTCCTGATCGAGGTACGGGACAACGGACGGGGATTCGATCCCGCGAAGACCTCGTTCGGCTTCGGTCTCTACGGCATCCAACAGCGTCTTGCGCTGATGTACGAAGACAGGTACGAGTTCTCGATCGACTCGAGCGCTGGAGCGGGTACGCATGTACGGATCGGTATCCCGCCCGAGCCCGCGGTAACGGAGCGCCGGGAACCGAACGCCGAACATGAACACGGGTGTGAACAATGACGATCAGGGCACTTATCATCGACGACGAGAAGCTCGCACGATCGCGGCTCAAGCGGATGCTTTCCCGGTACAGCGATATCGAGATCATCGGCGAGGCGCGGGACGGCGCCGAGGGCGAACGGCTCGTGAAGGAACTCGAGCCCGATGTCGTGTTCCTCGATATCAAGATGCCGGTGCTCTCGGGTTTCGATATGCTCGGGAAGCTTGACCGCTCCCCGCATGTCATCTTCGTCACCGCTTACGACGAGTATGCACTGCACGCATTCGAGGAAAACACAATCGATTATCTGCTCAAGCCCGTCTCGAAGAAGCGCCTCGACATGGCCGTCGAGAAGCTCACGGAGGCGCTGCGCCGAGGCTCTCCGGCTGACATCGATACCGGCAAACTGCTCCAGAGCATTGAACGGCGCAGATCCCTGATCAAGCGGTTCTCGGTTACGATCGGGGATCGAATCATGCTGATACCGGACAGCGATATCACCTTTTTCAACGCAGAGAGTAAATGTACCTTTCTACATACGGCCGGGAAGGATTACATCATCCCCTTTACGATGAATGAACTCGAGGACAAGCTCGACCCCGGCATGTTCGTCAGGGTACACCGTTCCTACATCGTGAATCTCGAACACATCGAATCCGTCAGCAAGTGGTTCGCGGGCAGGCTTCTCGTCAGGATGAACAATGGGCGGGATATCACGGTCAGCCGCAGCTACATCACCAGCTTCAAGGTGAAGATCAACCTGTAATTCGAGTCGAGACGGGAGCCGGGACCATCGACGTCCGCGTCATGCTGCTCGCGCAGCGCTGACTCGCCGATGCTCATGTAAAAACCGGGCTCGATATCCCTTCGGGAAATCGGCCCGGCATGTAATTCCTGTCTGGGGTGCGCGTATGTTCAGGCGCGGCTGCAACCGTGGTTCGAACCTCAGCAGCCGACGCCCTGGCTCTCCGACCCGGCTGCCGGCTCAGAACGGCAGGTCGTCGTCCTCGCCGGCCGGCGCCTGTGAAACAGTTTCGGGAGTTTCGGGAGTTTCGGAAGCTTCGGGAGCTTCGGTCTGCGCCTCATCGGGCGTGTACTCACCATCACCGGCACGGCCGAGCATCACCATCTGGTTTGCGACGATCTCCGTGGTGAAGCGCTTGTTGCCGTTCTGATCCTCCCAGTCACGCGT
>DAOVFR010000168.1 GCA_030672805.1 Candidatus Krumholzibacteriota bacterium | reverse complement strand
TCTGATGGTTGCAGCGATGAACGAGGCAGCGTCAAAGGTGGAGGAAATGATCAGGGCGGAGATGAGCACGCTCACAGGAGGGATACCGATTCCCGGCCTCTTCTGACCCGCCATGAGGATTATCACAAGTAAAACCATATCTATTTTAGTTTGACCTGCTTAAGGCAAGATTCTTGCTTGAAACAAGGAGTGTATAATGGATTACGGTCTGCCACTGCTCAGGGCGCTGATCGAGCATTTCAGGAAGCTGCCGGGGATTGGTGAGAAAACGGCCAAGCGATTATCGTTCGCAATCTTAGATATGAAGACCGAGGAGGTCAACGATTTTGCCGAAACACTCTTGCAAGTCAAAAAGAGAATTGGATTTTGCAGGAGATGCGGAAACCTTGCAGAAAGCGAATTCTGCCAGATCTGCAACGATAAGTCACGGACCGAGGGCATCCTATGCGTCGTTGAACGGACGGCCGATCTTTACATTCTCGAGAGTACGCATCAATACAGGGGCTGCTACCATGTTCTCCACGGGGTACTTTCACCACTTGATGGAGTGGGAGCCGAGGATCTGAACCTCGTGGAACTTGAAAAAAGGGTTCGTGAGGAGAATATCAGGGAAGTGATCGTTGCAACTAATCCAAGCGTGGAAGGTGATACAACAGCACTGTATATATCGAGAATGCTCGAAAAGTATGGAGTGAAAGTCACGAGGCCCGCCCGGGGGCTTCCCCTCGGGAGCTCGCTCGAATTTGTCGACAGCGGGACGATCACCAGGGCACTGGAGAACCGTGAGTCAATTTGAGCCGGCCGGACATCGGGGAAAGAGAGCAAGACGATGGTCAGGACGAACTGGAAACTGTTTGAAGAGGATTACTGGGCGATAAACGCGACGATCAAGGAGCTGCTCAGGAACTCGAACGCAACCAGCGTCATCCTTCTCGACAAGACGGGGCAGCTTATCTCCAGCGTTGGCGATGAGCCCGAGTTCGATATGCACAGCTTCGCATCCCTCTGCGCGGCCGATTTCGAGGCGAATGCCCAGCTCGCCTTGCTGATTGGAGAAAAGGACTTCTCGACGCTATATCACCAGGGAAGCAACGAGAGCATGTACCTTGCACGGGTCGAGCAGAACATCATCCTCGTGATCCTGTTCGACAAGCGGACAACACTCGGTCTGGTCCGGCTGCGCACGAAGAAGGCTGTCGACGACCTGTCCACGGTGATTCGCAGGCTCATGGACAAGCTCGAATACGAAAACGAGGAAATGAAGGAATTCGATGAAGAGTTCGCCGTGGAAGCCGAATTGGAGATAGACAGTCTGTTTACAGATTAGGGGGATCGCAGTTGTCGCTTATCAATTACTCGTCGAGGGAGATCAACGTCAAGATTGTATACTACGGTCCCGGTCTCTGCGGGAAGACCACCAATATCCAGTATATATACGACAAGGTCTCGCCAGATACGAAGGGCAAGCTGATAACGCTGGCAACCGAGATGGACCGGACGCTCTTTTTCGACTTCCTGCCCCTCGAACTCGGAAAGGTCAAGGGATTCAGGACGCGTTTTCATCTCTACACCGTTCCGGGCCAGGTTTATTACGATGCAAGCCGGAAACTGATCCTGCGCGGCGTGGATGGTGTCATCTTCGTAGCCGATTCGCAGGAAATGAGGTACGATGCAAACATCGAGAGCCTGTACAACCTGCATGAGAATCTCGCGGAATACAATATCAAGCTCGATGACGTACCCTATGCGATCCAGTACAACAAGCGGGACCTTGATGGCGTCATCTCGGTCGACGAGCTCGAGCAGGAGCTCAACCCTCAGCGCTTTCCGGCGTTCGAAGGGATCGCGACCCAGGGGGTCGGTGTCTTCGACACGCTGAAATCGGTCGCCAAGTCGGCGCTCCGTAATCTTTCCTGAATGACATATGTCCCTAACCCGGTGAAGCCGGGAAGAAGGCGAATTTACTTGCCCCTTTGCCTGTATGCAGGTATTCTTTTGCCGACTCCGAGTCGAAAGGAATCCGGTGAGGAAGTTCCTGGTAACGGTTTTCGGTTCTTTTTTTTATACGGGGTTTTTCCCCTTCGCACCTGCCACATTCGCATGTCTCGTTTGGCTTCTTCTGTTTCTGTTCATGCCCGGGGGATGGGTGCTGTCACATCCCTTCCTGGCGCTTCCGATGATCCCGCTCGCCATTTTCCTGTCCGGTAAGATGGAGGGGCGCTATGGCAGGGATGCCTCACCAATCGTGATCGACGAATTCGTCGGCATGCAGATCTCCCTGCTTGCCATCAGGCCCTCGGTCACCGTCGGTGTCGCCGCATTTGTACTGTTCAGGATCTTCGATGTGTTCAAGCCGTTTCCCATCGGGGCTTCGCAGCGGTTGAAGGGCGGTCTCGGGGTCGTTATGGACGACATCATTGCCGGGGTTTATACCAGGTTTATAATTCTAATCATGTTCGCCATTCTACACTTAGGCTGATTCAGGATGTCCGGTTCCGGAACGCACTGCGGGGCCGGTCGTGATTCACCACGATCCACGGGAGAGGTGCATGGGATACAGGATCGAGATAATCACCATAGGAAACGAGGTGCTGATGGGCGAGATCGGCGAGAACAACGCAACGTACATCTCGAGGGAACTGGGCGCCGCCGGGTACGATGTAGCACGTATCACGGTGCTTCCCGATGACATTGCCGTGATCGCCGCAGGATTGACGTCGGCGATGGAGCGCAGCGATACGGTGATCGTCACGGGCGGTCTCGGTCCGACCGTGGATGATGTGACCAAGGACGGGGCGATCCGGGCGTTCGGGACGGGTGTGGAGGTCCGGCCCATGATCGTGGAGAGGATCGCCGGGTGGTTCCGGTCACTGGGGCGGGAGATGCCCCCGGATTATCGTGATCAGGGGAGGGTGCCCGCCGGCGCCGATGTTCTCCCGAACAGTGTTGGTGCGGCGGTCGGCCTGCACATGGAATCCGGGCGATCCGGGCTGTACCTGATCCCCGGTGTGCCGGCGGAAATGCGCGCGATGTTCCATGAGCACGTTCTTCCGCGTCTGCCCGGCGGTAATGGCAAGAGGCGGCACAGGATCAGGACGTATGGTCTGTCGGAGTCGGAACTCGAACACAAACTCCGTGCCGTTATGGGCGACCAGACCCTGGCGGGGTTTTCGATCATCTCCGCACCGTCCGGTGTCGATATCTATCCGCCGGCCGGCCTCGGTACAGGTAGAGAGGGACGTTTTCCGGCCGTTCCCGGTCGGGAGAAGGAAGAGCGGCTGCTCACCGAACTGGGGAGTTACGTGTACGATGCATCCGGCGGCATGCGGCTCGAAGAGGTTGTTGTGTCACTTCTCGATGCGCAGAAGAAAAAGATTGCAACCGCCGAGTCGGTCACCGGTGGAAGCCTGGCGTCCCTGATCGTCTCGGTTCCCGGCGCAAGCAACGTTCTGACGGAGGGTTTCGTGACGTACCACAACGATGCCAAGATACAACGCCTCGGGGTCGATGCCGGTTCGCTCGAGCGGTACGGAGCCGTGAGCGTCCAGGTATGCATCGAAATGGCTTCGGGCGTACGCCGTGTTTCGGGGACCGATTTCGGTCTCGCAACAACGGGAATCGCGGGTCCCGGCGGCGCGACGAACGGCAAGCCGGCAGGACTCTGCTACATAGGGATGGCCGCACAGGACACCGTCTACTGCAGGGAGCTCCGCCTGCCCGGCGACAGGGAGGCGGTACGGATGCGCACCGCGTATCTCACCCTCGACATGCTCCGGCTCCGGCTGATCGGAGCGGAGGAACGGCTCGCACGGCACCTTGTGCGATCAGGTTGACACCGCCACGAGCGGATGATTTATGACTGAAGGAACATGATGCGGCTCTTTTTCGCAGTGCCGGTGATCGAGACGGTCAAGGAACTGATCGCCCGTGAGATCGAACGCTTCCCCGTTAACGATCCGCCGTGGAGATGGATTCCTCCGGAGAACTTGCACCTTACGCTCAAATTTCTCGGAGACGTGGAAGAACAACTCGTGCCTTCGCTGGCCCAGGCGGCGGAGCGGACCGTAGCGGGCATTCCGGGTTTCCGGATCTCTTTTGGCCGGTTCGGCGCGTTTCCCTCCCTGCGAGGGCCGCGCGTGATCTTCTATGGGATCGAGGAGGGCTTTGAATCACTTGCCTCCCTCGCATCGGTACTGGAGAAGGAAACGGAACGGATCGGCTTCGCCCGTGAAAAACGCGCCTTCCGGGCGCACCTTACGCTGGCGCGGATCAAGCGCCCACTGCCCAGCGCGATTACGGGGAAGCTCGAGACGGTGCCCTGTCTCCCCCCCGGGGCCGGCCAGACGGTGGACCGCGTAGTGCTGATGAAGAGCACGTTGTATCGCACCGGCGCCGTCTACGGGGAGATACGCTCATTTGCCCTTGCCGGAAGCTCCTGAATTTCATTGAAATCCAGTGGACCGAAATGCTATAAGTGTTTCGTAATCGTAACGGTTTTAATATTCGTCCGGTTCGTGACGGGCGGCTGCCGTGATTGCAGCGGAGCCCGTGGTGTGGCGGAGGAGGTGACGTGAATGGCGCCCGGACGGGTGTAAATTTTCAGAAACCCGGGTATTCGAGGATGGCGTGGGAGGATGAAGATGCAAAAATCAAAGCAGAAACCGGAACGGAAGGACACTGATAAGCAAAAAGCGATCGAGCTGGCCGTAGACCAGATCGAGAAGCAGTTCGGAAAGGGATCGATCATGAGGCTCGGTGAGGAGGGCGCCTTTATTGAGATAGAAGCCATTCCAACGGGCAGCCTCGCCCTCGATATCGCTCTCGGGATCGGTGGTGTTCCGCGCGGCAGGGTCATCGAGATCTACGGACCGGAAGGGTCGGGCAAGACGACACTGACCTGTTCCATCATCGCGAACGCCCAGCGGTTGGGCGGTGTGGCCGCATTCATCGACGCGGAACACGCACTCGATATGGGTTATGCGAGAAAGCTGGGTGTCGACGTCGATAATATCCTTATCTCGCAGCCGGACACGGGCGAGCAGGCGCTCGAGATCGCCGAGGTGCTGATACGGAGCTGCGCCATCGATATCGTCGTTATCGATTCCGTTGCGGCGCTCGTTCCCGCCGCGGAGATCGAGGGGCAGATGGGCGATACGCATGTCGGGCTCCAGGCGCGCCTGATGTCCCAGGCGCTGCGGAAGATCGCCGGCGCGGTGGCAAAATCAAAGACGTGCATGGTCTTCACCAACCAGATCCGTATGAAGATCGGCGTGCTGTTCGGAAACCCCGAAACCACTTCCGGTGGGAACGCGCTGAAGTTCTACAGCACGGTCCGCATGGATATCCGCCGCATCGGGCAGATCAAGGACAGGGATCAGGTCATCGGTAACCTTACGAGGGTGAAGGTCGTGAAAAACAAGGTTGCCGCGCCCTTCCGCCAGGCCGAATTCGAGCTCATCTACGACGAGGGGATCAGCTACGAGGGCGACCTGATCGAGCTCGGCGCGGCGTCCGGGATCATCTCCAAGATGGGAAGCTGGTACTCGTTCGGTGAGACGAGACTCGGGCAGGGCAAGGAAAATGCACGGATATTCCTCAAGGAGAACCGCGACATCAGGGATGAGATCGACCGGAGCGTGCGGGAGCATTACGGACTCAAGGCCGTTTCCGGACAGGCGGGACACGAGGGTGAAGCGTAAGACGGACGGCAGTGAACGGATCGTCGGGATCAGGCGGCGTTCCGGTTCCCTGCGTGAGATCGAGCTTTCCGGAGGAAGACGTTTTCTGGTTTTGAAGGACCGCCGGTCCGGGCGGTACCTGGAAGCCGGCGCCGAGCTCGGGGACGACGACATCGTGCAGCTCGAGGGTCCGCTGGCCAAAGCGGCGGGGCT
Organism: Candidatus Krumholzibacteriota bacterium; assembly: GCA_030672805.1. GTDB lineage: Bacteria > Krumholzibacteriota > Krumholzibacteriia > Krumholzibacteriales > Krumholzibacteriaceae > DAOVFR01. The sequence continues at coordinate 41 of DAOVFR010000168.1, read as the reverse complement.
CGCGTTCGCCTACCGTCTTCTCGCGCGTCGCGACCGTTCCG
>DAOVFR010000260.1 GCA_030672805.1 Candidatus Krumholzibacteriota bacterium | reverse complement strand
CGGCGATGACTGGAAAGCTGGTGTTCAGGCGAAGGTCCGCCAGCAGGTCATCGATGCACTGTCGCAGTGGGACGGAAAACTTATCGAACCGGAATATACTCCGGGTGTTTCATCGACCAGATTGAACATGGCTATTCGGGAAATCGGTACGACTCCCGATGTCAGGATGAAACGGCTTCGGAGGCTTATCGACGCCAGGAGGATCGTTCGCATCATCGAGGCCCATAACGGGTTGAGCGGCCTGATCGCCGAGAAGGCATCGGTCGAGAAGAATGGAATCAAGTACGAGTTCGACGGCATATGGCTGAGCAGCCTGACCGGCTCGGCGATCAAGGGTAAACCTGACATCGAATACGTCGATCTGACGTCGCGGATGACCACGTTGAACGACATAATGGAAGTGACGACGAAGCCGGTCATCTATGACGGCGACTCGGGCGGGCTGCCGGAGCATTTCGTGTTCATGGTGCGGACCCTCGAGCGCCTCGGTGTTTCGGCGATCATCATCGAGGACAAGGTGGGTCTGAAGAAGAATTCACTTTTTGGCACCGATGTAAAACAGACGCAGGATTCGATCGAGAAATTCTCTCTAAAGATAAACGCGGGCATCAAGGCTCGCGTGACCGATGACATGATGATCATCGCAAGGATCGAGAGCCTGATACTCAAGGCGGGCATGGACGATGCGATGGAGCGAGCCCGGGCATATATCGATGCCGGAGCGGGCGGCATCATGATCCACAGCAAGGATGACAAACCGGACGAGGTGCTCGAGTTCTGCAAGCGGTATCAAAAGCTGAGCGCAACCGTGCCGCTGGTGGTGGTCCCGACCACGTACTGCCAGATCACGGAGGATCAGCTCATGGATTTCGGCGTCAATATCGTGATCTACGCAAATCACCTGCTCAGGAGTGCATATCCCGCGATGTTCCAGACGGCGAAGCTGATCCTGGCAAGCGGGCGATCCCTGGAGGCCAGCGAGTTCTGCATGCCGATCAAGGAGATACTGACACTGATTCCCGGTGGGGCATAGAATGCTGCGATGTGATTTTTTCTACGACAAGCTTGCAGAAATGGGAGTGGGATTCTTTGCCGGCGTACCCGATTCCCTGCTCGAGAATTTCTGCGCCTATATTACCGACCACGCGGTTCCTGAATGCCATGTCATTGCTGCCAACGAGGGAAACGCCGTGGCCCTCGCCTGCGGGCACTACCTGGCTACCGGGAATACTCCATTGGTATACATGCAGAATTCCGGCCAGGGTAATGCAGTGAATCCCCTCGTGTCATTGGCCGATCCGGACGTGTACGGCATACCAGTTCTCCTGCTTATCGGATGGCGCGGTCAGCCGGGTGTGAAGGACGAACCGCAGCACGCAAAACAGGGCAGGATCACCGAGTCACTTCTCGAGACGTTGGGGATACCGTACGAGATCGTGCCGGAGGAAGAGGGGGAAGCGGCAACCTGTCTCGGTTGGATATTCGAAACGATCCGGTCGCGGAACGCCCCTGCGGCTCTGATCGTGCGAAAGGGGACCTTCAGCCCGTACAAGCTTCGGAGCACGGCCGCGGACCGGTACAAGCTGAAGCGGGAAGATGCATTGAAAGTTATCACCGCACGGCTATCGCCCACCGATATCGTTGTCTCGACAACAGGAAAGATCTCCCGCGAGCTGTACGAATACCGGGATGAGCGCAGCGAGGACCACGCCGGTGATTTCCTGACGGTCGGCTCGATGGGGCATGCCTCGCAGATCGCACTTGGAATCGCGCTCGCCAGGCCGGACAGGCAGGTGATCTGTTTTGACGGTGACGGCGCAGCCATCATGCACATGGGTGCGTTGGCTGTTGCCGGCTCGAGCAAGGCGGGTAACTTCAAGCATGTGATATTCAACAACGGCGCGCATGATTCGGTCGGCGGGCAGCCCACCGTGGGATTCTCGGTATCCCTTTCGGAAATCGCCGTGGCATGCGGGTACAGGACGGTCCTGAAGGCGCAATCGAAGGCTGAGATCGTTTCAGGGATGAGGGAAATGCTGGCGGCCACGGGACCGGCACTGCTGGAGATCCGTATCAACAAGGGCGCCCGTTCCGATCTCGGCCGCCCGAAAAGCGCCCCGAAGGAGAACAAGACCAAATTCATGGAGTTTATCAGGCAGTGCAGCAGCAAGAGTATACCGGCAAAGGTTCGATAAGTAATCTAGGGACTATTCTAACGTCGTTTAACGCACGGAACGTATTCCTGGTAAGCGGTGGGATGTCGTTCGCGGGAAGCGGCGCGAAAGAAATCCTGGCAGGCATCCTTGCCGATCATAGAGTCACGTTCTTTTCGGAATTCGAGAGCAATCCGAGGATAGAGGATCTTCGCCGCGGTATCAGGCTGTTCGGCGGCGGCGATCACGATATCGTGCTGGCGGTCGGGGGGGGAAGTGTCATCGACATGGCGAAAATGATAAATTTCTTCACCGCAAACAGAATTGATCCCCAATGGTACATTTCAGGCCGACCAGTCAAAGGAGTAAGGGGCAAGCCGTTTGTTGCAGTACCGACGACCGCGGGATCGGGGAGCGAAACGACACATTTCGCCGTTCTCTATATCGATCACAGCAAGTATTCAGTCGCGCACGAGTTCATTATGCCCGATGTGGCGGTCGTGGACCCGTTGCTTACCATGTCGATGCCCGCCGGTGTTGCCGCCTCAACGGGTCTCGATGCGCTTTGCCAGGGGATTGAATCGTACTGGTGTGTCAATTCCACGGATGGATCGAAAGAATTCGCCCGTGAAGCCATTCAACTGGTCATGGCCAATCTCGGGAGATCGGTCAATGATCCGGATGAGAGATCGCGCATGGCTATGGCCCGCGCCGCGCATCTGGCCGGCAAGGCGATAAATATCACCAGGACCACAGCACCGCACGCGGTATCGTATCCCCTGACATCATATTTCGGCATTCCGCACGGCCATGCCGCGGCGCTCACGCTTTCTTCTTTCCTGGCATTCAATGCGCATGTCCGGGAGGACGACGTGCTGGATCCCCGCGGCGTCGACTACGTGCGGCGGACCATAGATGAACTGGCCGGCATATTGAACGCCGCCGATATCACGGAAGCCCGGGACAGAATCGATCGGCTTATTCACGCCGTCGGCCTGTCTGCATCGTTAAAGGAACTGGGCGTCGAGAATAAAGAGCAGGTCGATCTGATAATAAAAAACGGATTCAACCCGGATCGTGTGAAAAACAATCCGCGGAAATTGACTGAAAGGGCATTGAGGGAAATCCTGTCCGGCCTTATTCAGTTTTCGCCTGCTGCAGCATTGCGAATGTGACACCTGACGGTTCGTTGAAACGGATGTTCAGGTGGTGATCCCCGCCGCCAGTGTTTCGATGATCTCCGCCGCCCTGCCGGTCCGCTCGAGG
>DAOVFR010000078.1 GCA_030672805.1 Candidatus Krumholzibacteriota bacterium | reverse complement strand
GAGGAACGGCTTGAGAGCGGGGACGGTGAGGACGGATTTGAGTTCCACGCCCATCTCCTCGGGTGTCAGTCCAAGTGATAAATGCGCCGCGATCGGTGCGAAGATATCCCTTCCAAAGAAGGTCGATCCCCTGAGAGGCAGCGTGTATTTGCCGGGCTTCACGTGGTACACCTTTTGGACCTTTCCCTTTTCATAGATAGAGCTGAGAATGCCGTTGTCCGGAGCGACAAACAGGTAATCTTCGGTTTTGACGACAAGGTTTTTCCTCTTGCCGCCGACGCCCGGATCCACGACACAGAGGAATATCGTTCCTTTCGGGAAGAAACCGAAACTGTTCCCCAGGATGAAACTACCCTCTCGAACATCCTGGCTCGATACACCGTGGCACAGATCGACGATCCGCACTTCCGGGTTGATACCCAGCACAACTCCCTTCATGACGCCGATGTACCAGTTCTGCCAGCTGAAATCGGTGAGCAAGGCAATGATCGGCATCTTCGATACCTTTTTTCTAGCCATTCGAGTCTCCCGCCTTTCGATACTGATGAGATATTAAAGAATGCGTGCCCGCTCCGAAAGAAAAAACTACGGCAAGCGTATATATTATGTCAAAACGAATTTTTCGCCGGGTTCTCGTGGCGGGATGCCGCCGTACAAAGCGGCAGGAGGTCAAAGCCTCCCGTCGTTCAGGTCATGAGGTTCATGAATTCCTTCGCTTTCTCGATCTCACCTCGCACCTCGTCCGCATACCTTTCGATGTAGTCGCTATCGATGTCGAACAGGTCGATAATGCATTGGTCGACCTCGGAAACGATGAAATCCCCCGGGAAGCCATACCCGATCGAACGGACCACAGTATCCGCCATCCGGATGACCGCCGTCTCGATGAAGAATCGCTCGTCGAGATCATCGAACGACTTGTGGTGTCCCCCGATCATTATCTTCAAACCATCGGAAAAGTTCCAGAGCTTTGCGAGCGCCTCCCCGAACTGGGCATGATCGGCAGAGAACACCCTCTCTTCCGCCTCCCTCAACGAGATCCTGTCTGCCGAGGCAATGCCGAGAGCGGTGGCAAACTCCTTCGGAAAGAGAAAGTTCAGGACGAATTTGCCGATGTCATGAAGAATGCCTCCGCAGAAACAGTCCTCGGCGTTCAGGCCGTCGATCCCGCTTGCCAGCACGCGGGCAGCCACGCCGACGCCGACACAGTGGCGCCAGAACTCGTTCAGCGGGAAGTACCTGTTCGCATCCTTCCGACGTTTGAAGATCGATGTAACCGAAACGGCGATGACAAGGTTCCTGATCGCATCGAAACCGACGTTCACAATCGCGCTTTTTACGTTACTGACCCTGTGCGTCGTGTTATAGAACGTGGAATTAGCCAGCCTGATCACTTTAGCGGTCAGGGCCTGGTCAAGCGAAATCACATTTTCGAGGTCGCCGAACGAGCTTTCGGAAGATTCGAGAATCTGCCAGATTCTCATAAGGGTGCGAGGAATGGTCGGCAGGTCCACGATCTTTCGCACGAACTTTTCATTCCCACACTCCGGGTCCGCAGCCGATGTCTTGTTCTTTGCACCGGTAATCGGCATGACGCTCCTGGCACAATCATTCCACCCGCCATACCCCTCACCACATTACATCATGAATAAATTTGTTTCCTGTTCGAGAATGGAGCTGACCGATTTCTCGATTCTACTGATGTCTTCTGCCGACAAACCAAGCATCAATGCAGAGATTTCGGATGAGAGGTCTTTCTCGGGCTCTTTGATGAACCCGATACCCAGTTTATGACAAATCTTGTTCGCGAGATCGATGAAATATATCAAATGGTTGTCCATACCCATCTCGGGCGTGATATCGTGGTGGAATCTGACAGCAGCCTCGAAATCCTCCGACAGCTTCCACTTCCTCATGAGCCTTGCGCCGACCTTCGCATGAGTGAAGCCCAGCTGCTCCATCTCCACCTCGACGAAATGTCTCCCCGTGTTGTATACCTCCTCGACGATTTCATCGAAAATATCGGGTAGCTTCTGCAGTATTACGAGCTTTCCGATATCATGCAGCAGAGCCCCCATGAAGGCCTGCTCGATGTACCGCTGGTTCTGCTTCTGTGCTATCAGCCGGGCCGCAACCGCCGCACCGACAGAGTGCTCCCACATCAGCTTGTCCTTTAATCCGAGCACCTTCCCGCGCCGGGTAAAATCGTACAACTTCTTGGTCGCACTCATGATCGAAAGGCTCCTGATCGCGTTGAATCCAAGCATGATGATGGCATCGGTGAGCGTCTCCACCCTTCTGCTGCAGGCATATAGCGCTGAATTCGCGATCTTCAATATTTGGCTGGCCAGACCCTGATCCTTGGAAATGATATCCTGCAGCATCTTCGCGTTTACCCCCGGATCGTTCACAATATCCATGACTCGACGGGCAACGTATGGCATGGGCGGGAGATCTCCCGTCAGCATGATCAGTTTGCTGAGCGATACCTTGTGATGAATTTTCTGCTTCACGATCCCTCTCAGGATGCAGGTAATTACACGCTGACAGCTGCCGGTTTTTTCTTCTTCCTTCCGACGTGCATATACAGTTTCAATTGCTCGCTACTCAAATTGAATCTGCTCGCAATATCCGTTTCGCCAATACCGCATTTCTTCATTTCCTGGATCCGCCCACCAAGTTCATCCAGGTCCGGTGGAGGGGAACACAGAATCCGCACACCCTCGCCGCCATTTACATTTTTCCGATCGATCTTCCCGGACAGCTCGAGACAGGAGATAACCGCCTGGTCGAGCCGATCCACAGCCGATGTCAGGAAAGTAACGAGGCGGACCAGTTCTTTTTCCCCCTGCTTTGAAACGGTGGTTCGTTCCGGACGATATCCCGCCGGTCCCGGCGCCTGACAGGCGGAAGTCCGTCTTTTTCGCGACCGGGACCGCATGAGCAACCACCCGATCAGGACTGCAAATGCAGACGCAACCCCGAATGACGCAACGATCACCTGCGATATGGGCAGAGACCTGATTAAGTCAATATTCATTTCCATCTCCTTGATTCTCGGCACATATAGCTGTCACCTTGAGCTTTGAATGATGTCACGCTTTCCGGTCGATAAGATGATCCTTTCCATCGTCGGATTCCGGTCTCATTCTTCGCTTTCCTTGTTTTCTGTCCCTCTGCCTGTTATCTACCTTCTTGTCCCGCCCCGACCGCCTGGACGGGGTTATGACGTAAATGTGTCCGGCGAGATCCGTCGTTTCAACCCGATCCGACATATCCGTTCACCATCCCACGGAGATACCGCGTTCTCACGCAGCGGTTCCCGGCCCTGAGACAGATGGTTCCCGTTTCCCTTCTGCTTCATCGCTTCTTGCCGGCCGGTCCGTCTCCTGTTCCGTGCTTGCCATATAGACCGAGGCCGCATTCCACAGCATGTTCAGCACCACCCCGATGAAATAGAACACGATAAAAGCGACTCCCACCCGTTTTGCAAACGCATGAAACGGGGCGTTCTGAAAAACACTTATCATACCCGCGGTCAAAGCCGCTCCAAGCGCGATAACGTTGAAAATTGCCTTCATGGTCCCCCGTTCTCACCGGTCCCGTTATACTGCATTCCGTTTCCGGGCGGACTCACCGACCAGCATCCTTGAACGGTCCTGCATTTCCGCCTTCACCTTCTCATCGGCTTCCGGAAACCTGTAATTTAACGGATTCCCTTGATTTCCATCGCCTCCCGGCCCCAGGGTCCGGTGGACCATGGCCAGCATGGCCCGGGATGAAGCGATCTCGAGACCATGGTCGAAGTCGGCCGAACCGTTGATAAAACTGAAGACGAGGGGCTTTCTGACGACGAGATCGAATAATCTCGCCCTGCCTTGCGTGATGTCGAGCTTGGTCAGGACCGCATAGTTACAGAACATGTGATTGCACAGCTCCATCTCGGTCTCCAGCATCGCATCCGCCGTGTTGAGATCGAATACGTAGTGAAGATGGGCCAGGTTCAAGCCGGAAAGGAACTTGCGGAAGTTATCCGTGGCCAGTTCCTTGACCGTCAGGATACACGGCGTATCGACAAGAACCACCTTGTGCTTCTGGAAGTATTTCAGCGACTTCTTGAACTCATCCAGGCTGAAAGCAACTGCAGCCTCGATCCCCAGTGCGTCGCCGACCACCTCGAACCGCTTGATCTCGCCGCTGTGGCGCGGGAACAGCTTGATGATCGCAACGTCACCCCCGGCATCGGCAATCCGGCCGGCGATCTTCACTATCAGGCTCGTCTTGCCCGAGCCGCCGGAACCGAGGAAAACATGTATCCCCGACATCTGGTCCCACGACCGGGCACGCACCGTTTTGACGTACCGTCCCAGATGATTCGCCGCGGCCACGAAAGACTGTCGTTCCTGGCCGGGCGTCTGGTCCTCGAACGAACTTGTCAGGACTTCGACGGTTTTTTCCGATGCCCCCTCGCGTCGAAGGATATCCGCAATCGGGTAATGCCCGTCCGTCTTTAACATGCCCGCCAGGCGCCTGCCAACCGCGTTGACCGATGTTACCATTCGTTCGAGCCTGGCAATCTCCTCTTTCAGGGTCTTGAGATCGTCCCCTGAGTAGCATGTTTTTTCGACGGAACGGACGGTCGCATCGCCCGTGTACTCTTCGCCGGGGACAACCGTCAATTCGAACACCGTTCTGACCCCCAGGCCACCATCCTGCTTCCGCTGCAGTTCCCGCGTCTCGAGCACGAATACGTCCGGCCCGAAGCGGTCTTTAACCTTGCGCATGGCCGCGTTAAGCGATCCTGCCTGCACCTTGTACGATTTCTGACTCATCAACTCTCACCATCCCTACGGACTGGACCTGTACGTTCCTCGTGATCTCCGCATACGAGAGAATTATCAGGAACGGCAAGGTCGCCTCAGTGAACCGCCTGAATGCCAACCTGATCTGCGGTGAACAGAGCACTATCGGCTGGATGCCGATGGCGCTCGCCCTCTCCGCTTCATGGCGCAGGGATTTGAGAACACCCTGCGTAAACGCTGGATCGACGCTCAGAACCCTCGATTCACCCGCCGCCGCGACCGACTGAAGGAAAGTTTCCTCGACGGCCGGGTGCAGCGTGATGACGGATAGCTTTTCCTCATCGTCGAGGTACTTGCTAACAACCGAGCGACCGAGCGCCTCTCTCACTCGCTCCGAAATAAAATCGATATCCCTCGTCTGGGCGATGCAGTATGCGATCGTCTCCAGGATTGTAACGAGATCCTTTATCGAGACACGTTCCTTCAGCAGGATGGAAAGTATCTGCTGGAGGAACGAATACGTGATCTGGTCCGGGAAAAGATCCTCCACGACAGCAGGTGCGTTTCTCCTGACCTTCTCGACCAGTTCCTTCACATCCTGGCGAGTCATGATCTCGTCGGCGTGACTGTGTATGATCTCATTCAGGTGTGTTGCGATCACGGCTCCTGGTTCGACGACCGTGTATCCAGCCGCCTCGGCCCTGTCGGCATCTTCCCTGGTGATCCACAGGGCCGGCATGCCGAAGGCCGGATCATTCGTCTCGATGCCGTCGATACCATCATCCGCTGTTGCCGACCTGATCGCGAGGAGCCTGTCGATATAAACGGTATCCTTCGCGACCTCGACTCCCTTCAGCTTGATCCTGTACTGGTTGGGTTTGAGCTGTAAATTGTCCCTGATGCGTATCGGGGAAACGTGGAGACCCAGATCGACTGCCGCCTGTTTCCTGATGTTCGTCACGCGCTTGAGGAAGTGCCCTCCCATATCCTCGTTTACGAGCGAGATCAACCCGTAACCGATCTCGACCTCGAGCCGGTCGACGTAGTACAGATCATCCTGTTCGAGAGGATCGGCCTCCTCGCTGGGCTGGACCGTATCTTCCTCTGGCTGCTTCCCGGTTGCGGCGCGGCGTACCGTAAAGAAAAGGATGAAGAATACGACTGCCATCATGAAGAACGGTATCTTGGGCAGCCCTGGCACGAGCCCGAGCCCGAGCAGGGTGATCGCGGCGATCATCATCACCCTGGAGTGCCGGAAAATCTGCGAGGCAACGTCGAACCCGAAATCCCGATCGCTCGCAGCCCGTGTGACGATCATGCCCGCGCCCGTCGAAATGATCAATGCGGGGATCTGGGTGACGAGACCGTCACCGACGGTGAGCTTCGTGTACACCATGGCTGCCTCGCCGGCACTCATATTTCTCTGCACGATACCGATCACCAACCCGCCGATGATGTTGATCATGGTGATAACGATCCCGGCGATCGCGTCGCCGCGGACAAACTTGCTTGCACCATCCATGGCGCCATAGAAATCCGCCTCGCTCGCGATCTTGCTTCTCCTGCTCCTCGCCTCGTCTTCGTTTATAAGGCCGGCGTTGAGATCCGCGTCGATGCTCATCTGCTTACCCGGCATCGCATCCAGTGTGAACCTCGCGGCCACTTCGGCGATTCTCCCGGCACCCTTCGTGATAACGACGAACTGGATGACGACGATAATCAGGAATATAACGAGCCCGATGACGAAGTTGCCCCTCACGACGAACCCCCCGAACGACGAGATGACCTCGCCGGCGAATCCCTGAGATAGGATCAGCCGGGTCGATGCAACGTTCAGTGACAGCCTGAACAGGGTCACGATCAGCAGCAGCGACGGGAAAACCGAAAATTCGAGGGGCTCCCCGACATAGATCGTCACAAGAAGGATAACGAGTGCGAACGTGATGTTGAAGGTCAGGAGCATGTCGAGCAGAACGGGAGACACGGGCAATACCATCAACCCGATGATACCGACGACCCCGAATGCGTTCAGGATGTTTGCACACTGCGGCAGCCTGCTGAACAGTGACCGCTTATTCCCGCTTTCGTTCAATTCCTGTTTCCTCTCTTCCGCCGGTCCCGGTCACCTCTCCTGCTTTTCAGGCTGTACACGTAGGCCAGTATCTCGGCGACGGCGCGGTACAGGTGGACTGGAATGAAATCTCCCACCTTGCACGATTTGAAGAGCGCCCATGCGAGCGGCTTGTTCTCGAGTACGGGAACATTGAACTCCCGTGCTGTCTTCTTGATCTTTTCGGCCAGGTGCTTCCGGCCCTTCGCCACAACCTTCGGCACCTGCGACTCCTGTTTGTACTCCAGGGCGATGGCGAGTGCCATCGGGTTCGTGACAACCACGTCGGCCGTCTTGACAGCCTCCATCATGCGCCGCCTCAGCATCTCGCGCTGTATGCTCCTGATCCGCTCGCGCACCAGCGGATCTCCTTCCGTTTCCTTCAGTTCGTCCCGCAACTCGCGCAGCGTCATGCGGATCGACTTCTGATGCTGCCACGACTGGAATGCGTAATCGAGACCGGCTATCACAACCATGACAAGAAGCGCCCTGAGAGCGATACCACCACCCACCCTCACACACATTCCGATAAGATCCGGGTGTTCGTTCAACGACAGTGCCAGGATCGAGTTGACAGCCGGACGGTATACCTTGTATGCCACGAAACCGATGAGTCCGACCTTGATGAGTCCTTTCAAGGCTTCGAATACCGATCTCCACGAGAGGATACGCTTGAGCCCGTTCACCGGGTTCACCTTGTCGAACTTCAGTGTGAGCACCGACGGAGTTATATGGAATCCGACCTGCCCGACGTTCACGAGAAGCCCGGCGGCGATGATACCTATGAAAAACGGAGCAACAATCGGCAGGAACGAGCCAAACAGGGTGGCTGCAACGTTCGCCATGTTCCCCGGTTCGATTGTTTCGGGCTGCGTCATGTATGCCTGCACAAACACTTTCCGGATTCCCTTGACGACGCACGGGTGAAATCCAGTGATGATCAATGTCCCTGCGAGTAATATCATGAACGAATTGAGCTCCTGGCTGCGCGCTACCTGCCCTTTTTCCCTCGCCTCGCGCCTTTTCTTCGGAGTCGGGGCTTCTGTTCGTTCGGATGAATCCTGGAGCTCCGCCATACCTCACCTTCCCCTATACGGCTCCCAGCACTCTCACCAGGTCTTCAGGTATCCGACTGAACAGATCGATCAGCGCCCTGGTGACATAGGGAATCGAAATACCGATACCGAACAGGCCGACCAGCAGCCGCAGCGGGAACCCGACTATGAAAATGTTCATCTGTGGAACGGTCCGCGCAATAATCCCGAGCGAGACGCTTACCATGAGCAGCATCACGATCACCGACGCGGCAAGCTGGACGGCGATAACGAAAACTATACCAGCGAGACGGGCGATCTCCCCCATACCGCCGATCGGCAGCGACAGGTCGCCCGCGGGTAAGTACCGGAACGCATCCACCACTCCCTCGAGCAAGAGGTGGTGTCCGTTCACCGCCATGAACACCACCGTCGCAAGGAGAAAATGGAATTGGGACACGATCGACATATTCGTGCCATGCTGGGGATCCATCACGTTGGCGATGCCGAGACCCATCTGGGTCCCGATCACCTGGCCGCCGAGTAAAACGGCGGAGAATATCAGGCCGGCGGTGAATCCGATCAGGAGTCCGATGATCACTTCACGCCCCGCCGAGAGGATCAGACCGGTCGCCGCAGCGTCAAAATCCATTCCCCCGGGCCTGGGAATGATGAAATAAGTGGTCAGTGCCAATATGAACGAGAAGGCAATTCTCCACTGAACGGGGATGTACTTGGCCCCGAAGACCGGGATCACGAATACCATCGCGGAGATCCGCACCAGTATCAGCAGGAAGTAGATGATATCTTCCGTATTGAATATGATGTCAATCACAGTCAGGTCCCGTCATAATGCAGCCATTCTTTCAAACATTTTTGTCGCGAACGTGATAATCACCCTGAGCAACCAGGGCAGGAAGATGAAGACCGCAATGGAGACTGCGAGTATCTTCGGGACGAATACAAGTGTCATCTCGTTGATCTGGGTTACCGCCTGGAAGATGCCGATGAGCACACCGACGACGAGTCCGAACAGCAGCATCGGGGCAGCTATCAACAGCGTCACGTACAGTGTCTCGCGTCCGATATCTATCACCATCTCGGGAGTCATCTCTTTCCCTTACGTCGTAAAACCGGAAACCAGGGACTGAACGAGCAGGTGCCAGCCGTCGACCAGGACGAAAAGCAGGATCTTGAACGGCAGAGAGATCATCACCGGGGGCAGCATGAGCATGCCCATCGACATGAGAACACTCGCAACGACCATATCGATCACGAGGAATGGGAGGTAGACGAGAAATCCCATCTGGAATGCCGTTCTCAGTTCGCTGATGATAAAGCCCGGTATCAGGACACTCGCCGGAAGGTTTTCCGGCGACACCGGTTTATCGAAGCCCCGCATTTTCAGAAACAGCCCGATGTCCTTCTCGCGCGCATGACCGAGCATGAAGGTCTTGATCGGCTCG
>DAOVFR010000263.1 GCA_030672805.1 Candidatus Krumholzibacteriota bacterium | reverse complement strand
ATCACGAACGAAGCCAATATGAGACGGAGTGCATACACCGGCATTCCCTCAGCGTTTCCCGATTCCCAGCTTGTCTATCTCGTCGAGGACCTCGTCGCTGTTCCAGTCCCTTCCCGCAATAACGATGAAAAGTTCCTCGATCGTATTGAGATCGATCATGCTCACGACTCCAACCTTCCGGGAAAGCCCGCCCCTTTCTTCGGTGACCTGAAAAACGGTTCCCACGGGAAAGCCTTTTGGAAAGAGCCTGCCGAGACCGCTGGTGAGCAACGTGTCACCCTTTGCGACGTCCTCTTCCTTGCCGACGTACTCGAGCCGGAACAGGTTTTCCCGCTCCCACTCTAGGATGCCGATGATCCTGCTTCGCTTGTCGATACAGCTCACCGATATCGACTTGTTGTTCAGCAGGATCACCCGTGACGAACTCGGGAACGTCTGTATTACCCGTCCGACGATCCCCCGGTAACCGACGACGCTCATGCCGGCCCTGACACCGTCTCCGATTCCACGGTCAACCGTTACCGAGTGATGAAAACGGTTCGATGACCTGGCTATCACCTCACAGGGAAGAAATTCGCAGAATGAATCCTGGCGAAAACCTATCAGCCTTCGCAGCCGGTTGCGTTCCTCTCCAAACTGCAGATACCGTTCACGCTCGTGGTAGAACGTCGCTACCAGCTCGCGGAGTTTCTCGTTCTCCCTCTGCAGCTCCTCCTTGCTGGTGAAATAGGCCTCGACCCTGTTCACGGGATACAGCAGAAAAGCGGAAACGGCCCGCGCGGTATTGAACCTGCTTTCCTCGTTACGCGTGATCAGGAATACGGAAGAGGCGATAGCGATCGCCAGCACTGTTTTATCGAGATGTTTTCCAAAAAGGAAGAATAGAATCTGCATGCTTAAAACCGGGAGCTCTTCATTATTATCCGCTCGTACTGGTGAAGGTTGCCGAGTATCTTCCCACTCCCGAGCACGACACAGGTTAGTGGATCCTCGACGATATTGATCGGAAGATTTGTCTCCTCCTTGAGCAGGATATCGAAACCCCTGAGCAGGGATCCCCCTCCCATCATCACGATTCCCCTGTCGACGATATCGGCTGCAAGCTCGGGAGGAGTTTGCTCCAGTGCGGTCTTCACTGCTACAACGATCTGGGTGATCGTCTCGGCGAGCGCCTCACGGATCTCGGAGCTCGAGATACGGAGAATCTTGGGAATTCCGGAGACCAGATCGCGCCCCTTTATTTCCATCTCCTCGTCATTCTTGAGCTTCGTCGCGGAGCCGATGACCATCTTGACATGCTCGGCGGTCTGGTCACCAATGAGAAGGTTATACGCCTTCTTGATGTGCTGGACGATCGCCTCATCCATTTCGTCACCCGCCACCCTGATGGAAATGTCGGTTACGATACCGTTCAGGGCAATAACGGCTATCTCTGTCGTCCCTCCCCCGATGTCGATCACCATGTTTCCGGATGGCTTGTCGACGGGAAGTCCGACGCCGATTGCAGCGGCGATCGGTTCGGCGACGAGATAAACCTCGCGGGCTCCCGCGTTCTGGGCGGAATCCGTCACGGCACGGCGCTCCACCTCGGTAATGCCTGACGGAACGCTTATCACGATCCTCGGCCTGATGAACAGGCGCTTCCTCTGCGACCTCTTGATGAATTCCCGGAGCATCACCTCGGTGATCTCGAAATCGGCGATCACCCCGTCCTTCATCGGTCTCACCGCGGCGATGTGATCGGGAGTTTTACCGATCATCGCCTTCGCCTCGGCGCCTACCGCATACACCTTCTTTGTTTTCTGATCGATGGCGACGACGGACGGCTCGTTGAGCACGATGCCGCTGCCCTTGAGGTATACGAGTGTGTTCGCGGTCCCCAGATCGATCGCGATATCATTCGAAAAATAGGTGGCCAGGCGCCCTAACAAGCCGATACCTTCCTTTCAGTCGGTCACCATTCCCATCTCGCGCATGCTGGTGAACCGGTTGCCCCCGATGATTATGTGGTCGACCAGATCGATTCCCATCAACTCGCCGCAGCGTGCGAACCGAACGGTCAATTCCTTATCTTCGCGGCTCGGTTCGGGATTGCCGGTGGGATGGTTATGAACGATGATGATCCCTGCCGCGCTGGCCACGACCGCCGCCTTGAATATCTCCCGGGGGTGGACAAGGGCCGCGTTCAACGAACCGATCGCCACCGTGACGATCTTGAGTATGCAGTTCTTCGTGTTCAGCAGTATGGCCTTGAAATGCTCCCTGTCAAGTTCCCTCATCTCCGGCACCATAAGCGCGGCCACGTCCTCCGGTGAACGGATCTTCGTGATCGACTGCTCCCTGCATGACGTAACGTATCGCCGCCCTACCTCGAATAAAGCTTTAAGGCGAAGCGCACCGGCACGCCCGACCCCTCTGAAACTCATGAACTCCTCCACCTCGGCGCCGCCCAGGCCGACGAGGCCGCCGAAATGCTCTATCAACTCATGAGCGGGTGTTCCGTTCTCCCGCCCGCCGCTTCCTCCAAGAACAAGGGAAAGGAGCTCTTCATCTCCCAGACGGTCGAACCCCCTCAGGCTCCCCCTGCATCTCAGGACCTCGATCGACGTTTTCATGCCTCCCATACCACACCACACCCCATCCTTGGCTTAAAAAACTAGCAGAAGCCCTCATCCAGTTCAAGATGTTTTCACCAAGCCGATAACGCTAATTAACCCGTGGATACAGCGAATCCCATAATCCTTAGACGCTCCATCTCGGACCGCGCGAAATCGGTCCAGGCATCCCCGGGGAAATCCTCGACCAGCCGTCTGTACAGCCTGTACGCTTCATGATGCCGCTCCATCCTCCTCTCCAGGATTCCAGCCATCCGAAGGTAGATGAAAGGCACCTCGTCGGAACGGGGATACATATTCACGAAGCAATCGTAGGCGGACATCGCCGAACGGAATTTCAGGGACCGCTCCATTCGATAGGCAAGGTCGAGATGCAGTTTCTCCTCGAGGCAGTAGCCGGGCGCGGCGCGCATCGCCTCTGTGAACACACCTTCCGCTTCACCGCGGAGCCCCCGGTCCATGAGAAGCCGTATCGCCTCTCCATAGTGGTATCTCACACGGCCCATCTCACTGCTGCAGAGAAACGCCCTCGCCGCTTCCGCGTGCACCGCGGAATCGTCAGGCCTCATATCGAGGTAATTGATATACTCGCCCTGCGACCCGAACCAGTTGGAGCATTCGAAGAAACGCCTTGCTTTGACGAGGTGCCGCTCCGCGCGCGCGGCGGGGACCGCACCGAACATCCACGCCAGCAGCGCCCCGGAAGCGAACCCCCCGACATGTATGCTGTACGCTACACGGACTCCCCCGGCACCGAACTGTAC
>DAOVFR010000065.1 GCA_030672805.1 Candidatus Krumholzibacteriota bacterium | reverse complement strand
AGGAAGGAGTTGTATCTACAGGAGGTATCCGGGCTTTTCGATATTCCCGTCGAGACGCTGCGGGGGGGGCTGAGGAAAATACACCGTTTTAAGAGAACGGTTCCCGGTCGAGAAAAAACCACGGAAAGCAAGCGTGTCCGGTTCCAGAAGCAGTTATTCCGTATAGGATTGGAATCGGAGGAGTACGCCGGGAAGATAATCGGAAACCTGATCGAAGAGGATCTGGAGGGGGTGCTGTTCAGACAATACTACAAAGCTCTTGACTTGGCTTTGAAAAATCATATTGATATAAAAAGCCCTGATTTCATAGGGGCGATTGAGGACCCGGATCTGTGTCAGCTTGCATCGGAAATCGCCCTGTTACCGCTTCCTCCGGGACCGCATGAAGATTATGTAAAAGATACGTTGATCTGGCTGAAGAAAGCGGCGCTGCGTGACGAGATGGAGATGATGAAGAAGCGTATCGAACAGCTTCAGGCGGAGCACGGTCCGGGCTCCGGCGAGGAGATCGAGATCGTCGAGACATACCGAAAAGTAACGAGGGAACTGAAGAAACTGGGACTCAAGGGGGAAAACCAGTTTGGTTAATCGTGATAAGATCGAAGAGGTTGTTCAGGACATCAAGAAGCTGTCCGAGAACAAGGGCTATATTCTGAACGAGGAGATCGAGGAAGTTGTCAGTGATTCTTTCGATACCCGTGACATCATCTATCTCTATGATCGTCTCAGCGATGAGAATGTCGAGTTCTTTGATACAGAACAGAAAGCGCGTATGAAGATCGAGGCGCGACGCAAACGTGAGCAGAAGGAAGCGAGGAAATCGGAAGAGCTTGCCGGCACATCCGTCAGGTATGACGACCCCGTCCGGATGTACCTGCGGGAGATGGGAAAGGTACCGCTTCTTGACCGGGAGGGCGAGATAACGATCGCCAAGAGGATCGAGTCGGGACACCTGAGGATATCGAAAGCGGTGTTCAGCCTGAGCAATATGACGAGTGAACTTCGACGGTTCGTTGAAGGGCTCGAGGCCGAAGAGTTCAGGCTCGAGGAAATCTTTCAGATCGAGGGTGGAGGGCTGCACCCGCATCATTCGAGCAGGAAGGAGATCAAGAAATACATCGGCATCCTGAAACGCATCATCAAGTTACGGGAGGGGACCGCGGATTTACAGTCCCAGCTGAAGAAAAGGATCAGCAAAAAGAAAGCGGACCTCGCGCAGAAACAGTTAGATAAAAATGAGAAGAATCTGCAGGTGGAGTATCGCAAGATCAAGCTTCATCCGCTCCAGCTCGAACTCCTCGTCGAAAAAAACAAGGATATCTTCAAACAGCTCGAAGACTTCAAGAAGCAATCGAGAGAATACGAGAAGTTTGTCGGTTTGAGCGCCGATGAGATCGGCAATTCGATCAAGATCCTTAAAGGGCGGAGCAAGGAAAAACAGAAGCTCAGGAAGAAAATCAAGTGGTCTGTCATCAACCTCGAGGATTTCAGCAAGAAGATCAAGAGTTTAGAAAAAACTTGCCGCCGACTCGAAAAAAAGGAAAATGTCCGCTACGACAAACTCAGAAGCGTAGTAAAGACGATCCGTATCGGGGAACGGGAGTCGCAGCGAGCGAAACAGGAAATGATCGAGGCGAACGTGCGGCTGGTCATCTCTATCGCGAAGCGGTATACCAACAGGGGGCTCGAGTTCCTCGATCTCATCCAGGAAGGCAACAGTGGATTGATGCGGGCAGTCGAAAAGTTCGACTACCGCAAGGGATACAAGTTCAGCACCTATGCGACATGGTGGATCAGGCAGGCCATCACCCGTGCCATTGCCGACCAGGCCCGGACGATCAGGGTGCCGGTCCACATGATCGAGGCGATAAACAAGGTTTCCAGGACACAGCGGAAGCTGATACAGGAGTATGGACGCGAACCGTCACCCGAGGAGGTGGCGCGTCGTTTGAACTACCCCGTCGGCAAGGTCAAGAGCGTGATGAAGGCGAGCATGGAGCCGATTTCTCTCGACCGTCCCATCGGTGAGGACGACGACAGCAACCTGAGCGATTTCATCGAGGATACCGCGGTGTCCTCACCCGATCAGACAGCCGCCCATTCAATGCTCAAGGACCAGGTGGCGAGGGTGCTTGCCACCTTGACGCCGAGGGAAGAGAAGGTCGTGCGTCTCCGGTTCGGCCTCGGAGACGGGACGCCGCGAACGCTCGAAGAGGTGGGTACGATCTTCAAGGTAACAAGAGAGCGGGTCCGCCAGATAGAAGCAAAGGCGCTCAGGAAGCTGATGCACCCGAGCCGGAGCCGGAAACTGAAGGGATATATAGATCTCTGATCGAAAAGAGTTGAATCGCCCCGCGGCAACGTGCTACTTTCGTCCCTTCATCCTCCATGTCCCGGTCGGTGGCAGGTATAGATGAACGGGCCCATAGCTCAGTGGTAGAGCCCCCGGCTCATAACCGGTTGGTCCCAGGTTCGAATCCTGGTGGGCCCACCAACCTCTAACTTCGTAATCCCGTTTGCTATAGCCGGGGATTTCCCATCGGGCTTGAAGCTTGCGGTATATTTCCGGTTGTTGAGGGAACGGACGCAAATGGAAGACCCCGTCCCTGATGTAACTGCTTGTAAAATCAGCAGGATGCGCCTGTACAGCTGTGGTCGAAAAGCATAACTTGATGAAAGACAGCGACTTGATTTTGCAATGTTGGGGGTAAAAATGCAACTGAGGCGAAGTATACTGCTGGCGATCATGATCGTTCTGATCATCTATTTCGAGATACATTCCTGTTCGGAAGACAGTATTACGATTCCGGATGACAACGGGAAGAATGGTCCGGTTCCGGGCCTGATCTGCGAGGCGAACGACATCTTCTTCATCGATGAGCAGACGGGTTGGGCCGTCGGGGCGCACGGCACGGGCATGTATACAAGAGACGGGGGAACTACATGGACGGGCTTCGTGCTGGATGATATCCGTTTGACCGATATAAACTTCAGAGATCCTGATAACGGCTGGATCGTTGGGAAGAATGCAATGATATTCAGCAGCGATGACAGCGGTGTGACCTGGAACAGGCGGATTTTCTCTGGGTATCCGGTCGATGACGACCTCTACCAGGTTGTGTTTTTCAACGAACAGCTTGGATACATTCAGGGCTATCACGGAGTTTTCAGGACCGATGACGGTGGAATGATGTGGGAAAACAACTGGCTTCCCATTGTAACGTATCGGGGTACCTGGGACATGAGTATTGTGGATGAAGGCACCGCGTTTCTGCTGGGAAGCCGCTGGACGGAATCAGACCCTATACTGCTCTACAAAACTGACGATGGAGGGATCACGTGGGTTGGAATCGAGGGATCCAGATCGTCGGTCATGAAAGCGATGCTGACAATCTGTTTTATGGACGAGATGACCGGCTGGGCCGGAGGTGGTATCATCAAGAAGACGACTGATGGGGGTGAGACATGGGAAATACAGATCGATCAAGCTTCGGTTCGTGAGTTCTGTTTTCTCGACGATGAGCGGGGGTTTGCCGTCGGGGGCGGAACCATTCTCAGGACGACCGATGGAGGTATTTGCTGGGAGGACGTGACTCCCGATGATGCCCGTGTTGTCGATCTGCGCTCCGTGTCTTTCATCACCAACCTGAAAGGGTGGATCATAGGCAGGAGTAACGATGAAATAACCGGAACAAAGACCATAAAGCACTCGATTGTTCTGATGACCGATGACGGCGGTGAAAGCTGGACCTTTAAGGATTTTCCGTTTGACTATACGGAATACATGCCCCTGATGGACTAAGGAGGACAGCGACCTTTTTAACATGGTTTGCCACCTGTTGGGCATTGCGAAAAAAAAGTCGCTGCCCCACTATAATTACATAAAAAACATCTTGACCATTTCACTGGTATCCAATATTCTACTCCCTTCGTGTGTCGATACAATACAAGAAAGAGGATCAAAGCTACAGCACGCACAATGGATCTGGTCAGAATAAACATGCGAGAAGATTCCAGAGGCGGTACGCAGTGCCGTCGCAGACGTTCGGATTAAGTGCTTCCCGGGAGGGAAGCACTTTTTATTTAAATTGAAGGGTCGATATACAGATGGCTGAGGATGATATCCGGTACCTGATCCAGATCGTGAAAAAGGATCTGGAGATCCAGGAGAGAAAGAAGTTTCTCGGAAATTCTCCACCGATGATCGTGGAGATAGAGAGACAAATAAGCGAAATGGATGAGGAACTGAGGGAAAGCGAAGAAGCGATCAAGCGGCTCGGCGAGGAGCGCAGGCATCTTGAACGGGAGGTCGATGCACAGCGGGCAAAGATCATCCAGAAGAAGATAGAGCAGAATGCAGTGAAGACGACAAGAGAGCTGAGAGCGCTCGATACCGAGATCGAGTACATTTCCCGGCAGGTCGATGTGGAAGAGGAGCGTATCATCGCTATCTTCGATAAGAACGACATCAAGACCAGGGAAAATGATGCAATAACGAAAAAGATCAATGACAGCAAGGGAAAGCTTCTCTCTGACAAGAATAGTCTCGAGAATACGGTGAAGAGGTACAAGGAGGAGCTCGAAGTCCTCGAGGACGAGAAGGTCAGAATCCTGCCGCATATTTCGGATAGGGTCAGGAACCTCTATATAAGGATCCTTGGGGTTAAGGGGGATTCGGGCGTGGCGAATCTCATCGGAGATATCTGCCAGGGGTGTTACTCGAGAGTCCCACCCCAGAAGGGACACGAGATCAGAAAAAACAACCGGATCCAGACGTGTGAGGTCTGCGGGCGCATCCTCGTTTACTATCCGACAGACAATCTTTCCCTGGACAAAGAGTGAAGATGGACAAGCTCAAGCATCTTCTGTTGGCTCTTGCTGACGGAGAATGCCTCGAATCGGCATGGAACAGGAACGGGTTTGCATCGCTGGAGGAAGCGGCAGGCGCGATCCGCCGTGCAGCGTCACGGCTCGATGATGCAGTGGTGGGAGTTATCCGGGAGGGGAGTGGGTTCAGCAGGTCCGGGATCGGGTGTGTCATTATTCACGTCGATGGGGCTTCGAGGGGGAACCCCGGTCCGGCGGCGGTTGCAGCGGTTGCCTTCACGCCGGAAGGGGAACAGTTAACTTCCGTCGCGAGGAGAATAGGAAAAGCAACGAACAACGTCGCGGAGTACACGGCACTTATCGAAGGTCTCCGGTTGGCATGCGAGTTAGGAGTACAGGAAGCCGTCTTCAGGCTCGATAGTGAGCTTGTTGTCAAGCAGATGAACGGTGAGTACCGGATCAAGAACAGGGAACTGGCCCGTCTCGCCCGTATCGTAACAGCTGAGGCCTCGCGCTTCAAGCGCTGTCTCTTCGAGAAAGTGCCGAGGCAGGAAAACAAAGAGGCAGACCGGCTTGCAAACAGGGCTCTCGACGGTGGATAACCGATACTTACCTGCCATACTTTGACTGTTACTATCCACTGTGCTATATTCAACGGCGAGTTCAGACGGATATTGCCCATGACGGCAATGTAGGCGGGGTGATCGCGGGCGCCGGCAACGGTGCCCGAGGAAAGTCCGGGCTCCACAGAGCAGGGTGCTGGGTAACGCCCAGTGGGGGAAACCCCAAGGAAAGTGCCACAGAGAACAGACCGCCCCTGTTTTCGACGGGGGTAAGGGTGAAACGGTGAGGTAAGAGCTCACCAGTATCGCCGGCGACGGCGGTAGCTCGGTAAACCCCACCCGGAGAAAGACCAAATAGAGGAGGAGAAGTTGCTCGCTTTGTTCGACTCCCGGGTAGGTCGATAGAGGCCGGTGGCAACGCCGGTCCTAGATAAATGATCACCACCTCCTTCATTCGAGGGGGGTACAGAACTCGGCTTACAAGTCTATGTTGTCGTTACGGGCATTTATCAGGGTGACGGAGAAAGCGAAAGAGCGGCTTACCCATGTTCAAATGGACAATTCGTCCCACCGATAGCGACGTGGTCGATCGAATCTCGCGGACGCTGTTCATCTCGCCGCTCAAGGCGAAGCTTCTAATCGCCCGGGATATCGAGACCGCCGAAGATGCTCTGCATTTTCTCGATCCTTCGATGGAGCATCTTCATGATCCATTCCTGTTCAACGAAATGAAGGTTGCCACCGGGACCCTTCACAGGGCGGTAACGGACGGGCGGAGGATTCTCGTTCACGGTGATTATGACGCCGACGGCATCTGCGGAGCCGCGCTCCTTTACAAGACGCTCAAAAGACTCGGCGCCGATGTTCATTACTTCGTGCCTGACAGGGCGCGGGACGGATACGGCCTGGCATCCAGGGTCATGGAACGCGGTGTCGAGGTTGGTCTCGATCTGGTGATTTCGGTCGACTGCGGTTCCAGCGACGGGGATGTTGTATCTTATCTCGCCGGCAGGGGTATCGAGGTGATCATCACGGATCATCACGAGACATCGGAGCGGATGCCCGGGGCAACAGCATTTCTCAATCCGAAACTGCCCGTGGAGAGATATCCGTTCAGGGAACTTACCGGCGTCGGTGTTGCTTTCAAACTGCTCCAGGGACTCGAGAAGACCATGGGTGTGAACCTGTCCCTCGAAGAACAGCTTGATCTCGTCGCGCTTGGCACGCTTGGGGATTACGCTGTACTCGTAGATGAGAACAGGACGCTGACGAGGCTGGGGCTCGATCGGCTGGCGCTCTGGAAAAGGCCTGGACTGGCTGCACTGCGGCGCGAGAGCGGCCTTTCGATGGACGGATTTTCGGCAAGACAGGTGTGCTTCACCCTGGTTCCCCGGTTGAATTCTCCGGGGCGCATCGGGAGTGCGAGGGATGTTGTCGAACTGCTCGTGTCAGAGGACGGCAAACAGGCTTCAGGTATAGCGCGCGAGATTGAGGAAATAAACAAGCGGCGGCGTGCGCATGACAGAAATGTTACGGCGGAAGCCACCTACCTTGCAGATGTCGTTCTAAAGCGGGGAGAACCGAGTGCGCTCGTGTTTTCTTCATCCTCGTGGCACGAGGGGGTTGTCGGGATCGGCGCCGCTCGTCTCGCGGAGCGTTACCATCTTCCCTCGGTTCTCATAGCCGTCAGGGATGGAAAGGGGAAGGGGTCCGTGCGATCCGCCGGCAGGGTCGATGTCAAGGCGGCGCTGGAGCGATGTGCCGCCGTCCTTGGCGAATTCGGCGGGCACAAGGAGGCGGGAGGATTCAGCATCGGCGAGAAGATGATCCCCGAATTCCAGAAGATGTTCGAAGACGCGGTCGCCGAGCTCGCCGAGACGGGAGAGGGAAACGAGAGGCACCTCGCAGATGCTGAGATTCGTCTTTCCGACTGCGGCATGGATCTCGTCACCTTCATAGACCGTCTTAGACCGTTCGGACCGGGGAACCCGGAGCCCCTTTTCCTGATACAGGGCCTCAAACCGGAGCAACCATGCTTAATAGTCGGCGACAGTCACCTCAAGATGACGGCAAGGGATTCCGAAAGGAACCTGCATAACCTGATCGGGTTTTCGATGGGCCGCAAGTGGCACCCGGTCGATGTGCTTGGAAGCGAGATCGACATCCTGGTCCATATCCGCAAGAACGATTTCAGGGGAAGGTCGCAGCACCAGCTGCAGATTAACGCCATCCGGTATTCCCTCGAGCGGCACGGGGACCGGGGCGGAATGGCATCCATGCCGGATTCTCCATCATGAATACGAATCTCACGAAGAGGGAGATCGATGAGCAGTTCGATGGGCTGCTCGCCGGCAGGCGTCATCTCGACACTGCGGCAGGGAACCTCCTGTTGGAAGCATACGAGCTGGCCTCGCGGGCGCACGAGGGACAGTACCGCCTTTCGGGAGATCCATTCATCAGTCACGGAGTGGAGGTTGCCGGGATACTGGTAAAGATGGGACTCGACGCAGATGCAATCGCTGCGGGAATTTTGCATGACGTCGTGGAGGATACGGGCATCGGGCTCGACGAGATAGAGAACAGGTTCGGTAAAGAGATCGCCCGGCTGGTAATGGGGCTGACCAAGCTCGGGAAGCTCAACTTCAGGTCGCAAGAGGAACGCCAGGTCGAGTCAGCACGCAGAATGCTGGTATCGATGGCCGAGGATATCCGGGTGATCTTCATAAAACTGGCAGACCGGCTTCATAACATGAGAACGCTCGAGTATCTGCCACCGGAAAAGAGACTGATCATCGCGCGGGAAACACTGGAGATCTATGCGCCGCTCGCACACCGGCTCGGTGTAGGGGGGATCAAGGACGAACTGGAAGATCTTTCGTTCAGGTTCCTCGAATCGGAGCAGTACGACCGGGTGAAGGAAGTCCTGTCCGGCCGTGCCGCTGATGGTGAGGCGCTGTTCGAGCAGTTCAGGGCGCCGATAGAGGCAGCGCTGAAGGAGAATGGGATAGAGGCGACGATCACGAGCAGGATCAAGCATCTGTACAGCATCTGGAAGAAGATGGAACGGAAATCGGTGCAGATCGAGGGGATCTACGATCTGTACTCCATGCGTATAATAACGAAACATGTCAGGGATTGTTATTGCTGCCTCGAGATCATTCACGGCCTCTTCAGGCCAATTCATCACCGTTTCAAGGACTACATCGCTGCTCCAAAATCGAATATGTACCAGACTCTCCACACGACGGTCATGGACGATTGGGGGCGGAGGATAGAGATACAGATCAGGACCGAACAGATGAACTATGCCGCCGAGTACGGGATCGCCGCTCATTGGGTATACAAGGAAAAGGGGAAAGCATCCGTACGGTGGGACCGGTGGATGGACTGGTTCAGGCAGACACTCGATTATCAACTCGAACTCACCGACCCCGCCGAGTTCCTGCGTTATCTTAAAACGGATCTCTTCCAGAACGAGATATACGTTTTTACTCCGGCGGGCGAGCTGAAGCAACTTCCCATGGGTTCCATGCCGATCGATTTTGCGTACAGCGTTCACTCCGATATCGGCAACCACTGTTCCGCGGCGAGGGTGAACGGTAAGCTCGTGTCGCTCGATTACAAGCTTGCGAGCGGCGATCGGGTGGAAATTATCACTTCGTCCAAGGCCTCACCGCACGAAAAGTGGCTCAAGCTGGTGCGCACCTCGCGTGCACGGTCGAAGATCCGCCAGTGGTTCAGGTCGAAATCCGGCGAGCAGAAAGAAAGTACCGTCAGGAGTATTGTCCCTGAACGGGACGAGGCAGCGGACGAAGCCGGGGTGGAGCTCGACCGGTTGCGCGAGATCGTGCGGAGTCCCATCAAGGGGATCAGGCTCGAGGGAATAGACAACCTTCTCGTGCGCTTTGCGAAATGCTGCCAGCCAGTCCCGGGTGACCCGGTGATAGGTATCGTGACACGGGGACGAGGCGTATCGGTGCACCGGGCCGACTGCAACAACGTCCGGAGAATGGAAGACCCGGGGAGGCTCTTCGAAGTCGAGTGGGAGACGATCCACGGACAGAAATATCTCGTGTCGTTGCTGGTGATGGCTCGTGACCGGACCGGGCTGGTATCGGAGATCAGCCGGCGGATCACCTGTATCGATGCAGAGGTCCGCTCCGGACATTTCAATATCAAGGAGGGAGAGATCAAGCTGTTCCTGATGGTTGGAATCAGCGACCTCAAGCATCTCAAACGTGCGATCTCCGAGATAGAGGGGATCGACAGCGTGCTGAGCGTCCACAGGGCGGTATGAATAGAGAAGTATGAGAGTAGTCATTCAGCGGGTTAAAGAGGCGAGTGTCGAGGTCGACGGGAAGATCGTATCGTCAATCGGCCGGGGGCTGCTCGTGCTTGCCGCGTTCACGAACGGCGATTCGGAAGAAGAGCTCTCGTGGATGGCACGAAAGTGCCTCGAGCTCAGAATATTCGAGGACGAGGCAGGCAAGATGAACCGCTCCGTTCTGGATGAGAAAGGATCGGTGCTCGTCGTTTCCCAGTTCACGTTGTACGGTAACTGCAGGAAAGGAAGACGCCCTGCATACACGGCAAGTGCTCCCGCGGCCGAGGCGCTGGCGCTGTACGGAAAGTTTCTCGAAATCATGGGTGCACTCTGTCAACGTGTGGCCGGCGGCGTATTCGGGGCGAGAATGAACGTGCGTCTTATCAATGACGGCCCGGTTACCCTGATAGTCGACCGCCATGCCGGGGGACTCTGATGAAGGGACAGGGATGAATCCATTTCTGCCAATGCATATTCAGGACAATCTCCTGCTTGCATCCGCCTCTCCGCGGAGGAAAGAGATCCTCGAGCGGCTCG
>DAOVFR010000199.1 GCA_030672805.1 Candidatus Krumholzibacteriota bacterium | reverse complement strand
CGCCGAGGATATCCTCTGCGATGCTACGGGAGCGATCGAGGTCACGTGGGAGAACGCGCCGCAGGATATCCCGATCAACGGGAGCGTGACGGACTATTTCATCTACCGAAGGATGGAGTTTACCAGCTTACAGAAAGTCGGCGAGATCGAAGCGGACGGAAGCGGGGTCTACATATACGTCGACGGCCCGGCGACGAACCCGATGGATCCCCCGGTCATCGGCGAGTTCTACTACTATGCGGCGACGGCGTACGATTCGGAAGCTGCGCGCGAGTCCGTCCATTCGAACGAGGATTACACGATGTCCGATGGTGAACCGGGCGCTCCGCATGTAACTCAGGCGTATGATACGCCCGCCGACGCCGGGCAGAGTATCACGGTGGAGTTCAGCCGCTCGGCCGATGATGGTCACTGCACCAATAACGTTATCATTTACAGAATCTACCGTGAGGAAAGCGACATGGGAGCTTTCTCGACGCTCATCGGCGAGCTTACCGCAGACGGAAGCATGAGTTATACATTCTACGACGACGATATCTACAGTGCCTCTCCCCCTGTCGACGGGATCGGATATTACTACGCGGTCCGCGCTCATGACGGGGAAAAGGAATCGGTCAATTCGAACGTCGTCGGTCCGGTCTACTCGATCTGCCAGGAAGCCTCTTCGTACACCGCGTTCGAAGATGATTTCGAGACGAACAAGGGATGGGAGCACGTCCAGGTCAGGACGCAGGACGACTGGCAGCGCGGCGCCCCGATGGGTGGTGGAGGCGAGTATCACGGTAACCACGATCCGTCCTCGGCCTACTCGGGTTCCTGCATTTACGGCAACGACCTGGGAGGCAGCGGGTGGAACGGCGATTACAAGGACAACGTCGAGAACTACCTTGTCACGCCGGCTGGCGCCGTCGACTGCTCGGGGCACGCCAACGTGGTGCTCCAGTTCCAGCGGTGGCTCAACGTAGAGAGTCCGGCGTATGACCAGGCAGAGATACACATCAGTACGAACGGCCATGCCGGTCCCTGGACGATGATCTGGCAGAACCCCACGGAGATGACGGATAACGCTTGGGTGTTCATGGAGATCGACATCTCCCAGTGGGCGGACGGCGAAACCGACGTGGCGATCATGTGGAAGCTCAAATCGGACGGTGGATGGGTCTACTCCGGGTGGAACATCGACGATGTCGTGATCAGAGAGCATCCACAGCTGCCCTAGCAACAGGTAGGTGATGAGTGATGAGTAAAACGAGGCATATTCTGAAGAACAGTGACGGTTCGGCGATCGTGATCGTGATCCTGATCATGCTGGCGCTCACCGGGATCGTGATGGGTGTGAGCTCCATCTCGATCAACGAGACCCAGCTCGCCACGAACGAGGTCCTGGACAAGCAGGTTTTCTACCTGGCCGAAGCCGGGGCGGAGAGAAGCATCCAGCACCTCGCACAGCTATCGACGCCCTTCATCGGGTCGGGCATGACCAAGGACCAGCCGGTGATCCTTTTCAACAACAAGGAGTTATACGGCAAAGGCACGGTGACGAGCTACCTCGATCCGCTCAACTCGAACACGGGTAACCCGACACGGTTCGTGGCGGTGACTGTGCGGGCGACGCTGAACGGTTCGGGCATGACGAAGGTGCTCCAGGTCAAGGTCGGGCAGCAGAACTTTTCACGTTACGCTTACTTCTCCGACATGGAGAAGAGTCCGAGCGGCTACACGATCTGGTTCCATACCGTGGACAAGTTCTACGGTCCCGTGCATACGAACGATCAGATGCATATCTATGGATACCCGACCTTCTTCGATGAGGTATCGAGCTCGGCTTCCAGTATCGATTACTACCACGGAGGTCCGCCGCAGGATGACCCGGTGTTTCACAAGGGTGTCACTCTCGATGCGTCGACGATCGACCTGCCGCTCGATACCAGCATGCTTCTGAACAAGGCGAACGAGTCGGGCGGGCTGAAGCTGACGGGAAACCCCGTCACTATACGGTTCCGTGTCGACGGGAGTGGCAACTCCTACCTCAGCGTCACGATCGGCGGTTCGACGAACAGCATGAATTACCCCTCCAACGGCGTGGTTTACGTCCAGGGCAGCGCGAACATCGAGGGAACGGTCAAGGGACAGGTCACGCTCGGCTGTGACGGTGACATCTACGTCATCGACAACATCGTCTATGACACCGATCCCAGGACAGACCCGACCTCGACCGACCTGTTCGGCATCGTTTCCGACGGGAACGTCTGGATGGCCGACAACACCGCGAACCGCGATTCGGCCGACGAAACGGTGATGGCCGCGATCATGGCGCTCAACACCTCATGGGGCGTCCAGAACTACGCGTCCGGTTCGCCGCGCGGCAAGCTGATCGTGTACGGCGGTCTGATACAGAGAAAGAGAGGGGCTGTAGGCACGTTTAGCGGCAGTACCGGATCGATCGTGTCGGGATACCAGAAGGATTATACGTACGACCCGCGGCTGATGGACAATCCGCCGCCGGCATTCCCGACTACGGGACAGATCGAGAAGATCGCCTGGACCGAGATCGACCCGGCGACCGACATCACGCAGAACTTCTGGTAGAGGGACTTATCGGTTGATTCTGAAGAGATGGGTAGAGCTCCCCGCCCGGAACCCCGGACGGGGAGCTTTTTTTTTGCTCATCCGAGCCTGAAATATACCCACGCGGCGCCCGCGCGGTATTCCGCTCAGCCGAGGCTGCCGATTAACTTTTCGACCTCTTCGAGGATCTCGCAGGATTTTACCAGTTCCTTCATCCTCGTGTGGTCCGGGTAGAGCGGCCGGTCCACGTCGAGGAAGTCGACGTATTTCCGTATGACCTCTTTTGCCTTCCTGGTGCCGGCTCCGAAGGTGTAGTCCCGGAAATCGAGGGCCTGCGCCCCCGCCATGAATTCGATTCCGAGCACGCCGTATGCATTGTCGAGGATCTGGAAGTTCTTGATCGCCGTGTTCATCCCCATGGAGACAAAATCCTCCTGGTCCGCAGCGGCGGGGATCGATTGTATCGAGGCGGGCATCGAGAGTATACGCTGTTCGACGATCTGCATATCGGCCGTGTACTGGCTGAGCATCATTCCGGAGAACATTCCGGCGCCCTTGGTGAGGAACGCGGGCAGTCCGACGTTCAGCGCCGGATGATTCAGCCTGTTCATTCTCCGCTCCGACATGACACTGATCATCGTCACGGCGGCCCCGATCATGTCCATGGGGAGGCTCACCGGTGTTCCCTGGAAATTCGCGCCGGAGAGATGGAGCCCGTGCTCGGGGAAGAAGACGGGGTTGTCGCCGATGCCGTTTAACTCGATCTCGACCTGCGAGCGCGCCCAGGCTGTCGCGTCGTGGGCGGTCCCGATGACCTGGGGCGTCGACCGCATCGAATATGCGTCCTGCACCTTGCACTTGACCTTCCCTTCGGCAAGGTCGCCGCCCCGTATCATCATCTGTATCGCATTTGCTGTCCGGATGGCCCCCTTGAATCCCCGTGCCTCGTGGAGCATCGGCGTGTACGGTTTCATGTTTGCCTTGAGCGCCTCGAGCGTCATGGTGGCGGCGATCTCCGCCTGCTTGAGCCACCGGTTCGTATCGTACAGCATGATCGCGCTCATCGCGGTGAGCAGGTTCGATCCGTTGATCGCGGAGAGACCGTCCCTCGCCATGAGTCCCGGTACGGGGATGCCTGCACGCTCCATCGCGATTGCGCCGTCAAGGAGTTCGTCCCGGTAATAGGCCTGGCCTTCCCCGAGCAGCAGGAGGGCGATCTGTGACATCGGAGCGAGGTCGCCGCAGGCGCCTACGGAGCCCTTCTGACAGACATACGGTGTTACGCCCCTGTTCAGCATCTCGACGAACGTCAGGGCGATCTCGGGGCGGTTGCCGGAATGACCCTTGGCCAGCACGTTGATCCTGCCCGCCATCGCTCCCCGGACGTATTCGATCGGTGCAGGTTCGCCGATCCCGGCCGCATGGTTATATATCAGGTATCGCTGGAAGTCCTGGATCTGGTCATCTTTGAGCACGACCTCGGAGAACTCACCGATGCCGGTGTTGACGCCGTACATGATCTCACCCGCTTCGATTTTTTCCTCGAGCATCGTCCTGCATACCTTCATCCGTTCGATCGCTTCCTTGGAGAGCTTGACCTTCTCGCCATGTCGTGCGATCCGTACGAGCTTCTCGATAGTGAGATCCGATCCGTCAAGTGTGATTGCCAAGTCGTCCTCCTCGTTTTTCGTTCGTGTATATAACAGCTATACCGGGCCAGAGGTAGTTGAAAGGGCGGATAAATCCCTGTCCCATTCACGGTCCCCTTGCCGATTTATTACCAGTAGATGGTAACGGCTATTACATGGAATTATGGCATATTGGATTATAAAACGCAAAATTGTTTTATGCGATCTTGCCTTGAGAAGGCCGGACCGTAACCGGCGTAACCCAATGTATATCGGTTGATTAGCTGAATCAGCCGTTATTCCTTCCTGGATTTTCAGAATTTTCAGAGGCGATTGGTAACATAATTGCAACGGATATTCGTGGCACAACAAATCGTCTCTGGACCCGGTGGTTTCGTGCCGCACCGGGCCGTTTGATCCTGAGTTGGAGATTGCTATTATGGAAGCTGGAAGAAATCAGGTCGTTGTCCATTTCAAGGATGGAAAACTGCTGAAAGGCTATTCACACGATTTCACCACAACCAAGGAAACGTTCCACCTGACCTCGGAACGGCCGGAGGACAGGGGCACCGTTTACGATGTGAAAACGGACGACCTCAAGGCTATTTTCTTTGTAAAGTCATTCGCCGGCAGGCAGGGATACGTTGAAAAAAGTAAATTCGAGGAGGCCGACCCGTCGAGGCTGCGAGGGCTGAAGATAACCGTCGAGTTCAAGGACGGCGAGGTGATCAGGGG
>DAOVFR010000196.1 GCA_030672805.1 Candidatus Krumholzibacteriota bacterium | reverse complement strand
TCGGAAAGCTCAACGGTAGAATCCCACGATGCCGCCTCCGCTATCGTCGCCTCGAGGTGATACCGCGGCTGGCTCGAGCCCCTGAATCCACGGAAAGCACGAACGGCGGAACGGAACAGGAACAGCAGATCCTCCGTCCGGAAGACCTCGCCTATCCCGCGCAGCTCGCTGATCTCATCCGTGGTCAGGTCGAGCCAGGCGGCCGTCTCCCGGCCCTCGACGCTCAGGACAAGGAGGTTCCTCACCCCCTCGATATATGCGAGAAAGAACTCCTCGATGTCCAGACCCGACGATACCACACCGTCAACCACCCCGAGGGCTGACCTGGTATCCCTTAAACTAATCGCTTTCAGGAGCTCGGACACGACATGCGAATCGACGAGCCCGAGAACCTGCCGGACAAGATCGAGATCGATCCTGTCCTCGGCCGCGGCTACACACTGGTCGAGAAGGCTCTCCGCGTCCCTCATGCTCCCCTCGGCACGGCGCGAGATAAGAACAAGTGCATCCCCGTCATACTTGATCTTTTCCGACTTGCAGATCTTCTCGAGCTGGCCGTTGAGCTCACCCAATTCGAGCCTCTTGAAATTGAACCGCTGGCACCGCGACAGGATTGTCGGCGGCACCTTGTGCGGTTCGGTCGTCGCGAACACCATGTAGACATGGCTGGGCGGCTCTTCCAGCGTCTTCAGCAGGGCATTGAACGCCTGGGGAGTCAGCATGTGGACCTCATCGATGATGTATATCTTGGAACGGCCCTGTGAGGACGCGTAGCCGATCTTCTCCCTCAGGTCCCTGATCTCGTCGATGCCGCGGTTCGAGGCGCCGTCTATCTCGATAACGTCGAGGTGTCTTCCTGCATTGACCGCTGTGCAGGACGGACACGTGTTGCA
The DNA here is from genome assembly GCA_030672805.1 of Candidatus Krumholzibacteriota bacterium. Taxonomy (GTDB): domain Bacteria; phylum Krumholzibacteriota; class Krumholzibacteriia; order Krumholzibacteriales; family Krumholzibacteriaceae; genus DAOVFR01. Next base: position 4,105 of record DAOVFR010000196.1, on the reverse strand, counting down.
CGGCTCCGCGCCTTCGGGCGTTTCACAATTGATCACCTTCGCGAGAAGTCTGGCGGTTGTCGTCTTGCCGCACCCCCGCGGGCCTGAAAAGAGATATGCATGTGCGAGCCTGTCCTTTTCGACGGCTTTTTTCAGCGTCCGGGTCACGTGATCCTGCCCGACGACCTCATCGAAGGTCCGGGGCCGCCACTTTCTTGCCAGTACAAGGTATGACATGAATGTACCACCTAACGGGAATGGACACGGAGATCGTGCACCCTGCCTCGAAAAGCGCTTCCGGCTCTTACGACGGGGTTAACTCCTGCCAGGGTGATCCGCGGCACATAAGAATGGCTGCATGCCGCTGCTACCTTCCGGTCCTGACGGGGTTGGCAGGTTCTCATTGCGCGGGACCTGGCGATCAACACCACTTCCCGCCGTTGATCGCTCGAAAGCAACACTTCCTCAACCGGGAATTCAACCCCGCTATAGCGGATTGCGGGTACAGGGCACCGCTACCTCCCCGCCTAGCACGATCTCCCAGAATAACAATGGTGGAGATGAGCGGATTCGAACCGCCGACCCCCTCGTTGCGAACGAGGTGCTCTCCCAGCTGAGCTACATCCCCACCTGTACCTGCTTGTCCCGCCCTCCATCGAGAGCGGCTTGATAATGTCAGTGGCGGAGAGAGAGGGATTCGAACCCTCGGAGCAGAAACCTGCTCAACGGTTTTCGAGACCGTCCCATTAAACCAGCTCTGGCATCTCTCCAATTTTTCTGCCCTTTGCCCCGGCGATCCTCTTCCGGTTTACCCTGTCATGGCATGACGGAACCGCGAGGTTCATACCGAAACAGCCCTGTAATGGCGGAGAGAGAGGGATTCGAACCCTCGGTGGAGTTACCCCCACACACGATTTCCAATCGTGCCGATTCAGCCAGCTCTCGCATCTCTCCGCGCCTTATCATCCAATCTCAATTCTCCGAAAAACTCCCGCATCAGTGCAAGACATTCCTCCGCCCTTACACCGCATGTAATATCGATATGGTGGTTGAACAGTTCCGCCTCGTGGAAACTGTCCACGGAACCGCATGCGCCGCTCCTCGACTGTCTCGCTCCGAACACTACGCGCGAGATACGCGACAGGTACAAAGCCCCGAGACACATGTGGCAGGGCTCGACCGTGATATAGATCGTACACCCGTCAAGCCGCCAGTCCCCGAGCGTGCGGGCGGCATCCTCGATGGCCAGCATCTCAGCATGGGCGGTCGCGAGCCTGCTCCGCTCGACCGCGTTGCGCCCCCGGCCGATCACCTCCCCACCCTTGACCACGACCGCGCCAACCGGCACCTCCCCTGCCTTCCGCGCTATCCGGGCCTCGCGAAGCGCTTCCCCCATCCACCGTTCGTCCATCACTACTCCACAAGCATCCTTGAGGGAAACGCCTTGACCAGCACTTCAACCACAAGCACAACAACGTCCTCGTAGGGCGGCGCCGCATACATATCTCTTCCCGTGGCCGTGACGCCCGATACCCTTCGGTGAATACCGGCCGTTGCGACCCTGACCCTTCCACCCTCCGTCCGCACGGCCTCCTTGTAGTTCTCGTCCGTCCCCTCCCACATGATCTTGCCCGTCTCGAAATCGATCAGGGTCAGCATCACACCGACCTGCGTCGTCGAAGCGGTCCCTTCTTCCCGGTAATCGGCCTCGTCCTTGAACCACAGGTACACCGAAGGGATAAGGAGATAATTCGCATTCGCGTTACGCTTCAGAGCTTTCAGAAATTCCGCGTCTACCTCGTGCTTCGTGATCCAGTTATCCTTGAACGACTTGAACTCTTCCTGGAGCCTCCCTGCCCTGAGGAGAACCCGGAACTGTTCCCGACCGAGGAACTTGTGGTCCGATCTCTCCGAGATGTAACCCCACAGAACACGGTTTGTGATCCGTTCCGATTCCCTGTCAGGATCCTCACCCTCCGAAATGGAACTGATGCACGGAGAGAGAAGAATGCTGCTGATGATGTTCGGGTTGAATTCCGGGTCTATTATTACTTTTGTCGGATGACTCGCCTTGCAGCCTGCCAGAAATACCATTGAAACAACAAGAGAGGTAACGATCAGTGCTTTCATGATCCTCACTCCATCTCGGTAAAAGGTACATTGCTGAATCGGTTACTTTTAAGCATAACAGTGCCATAAACTCCTTGTCAATGTTGAAAAAAAACAATCAGTCCCCCTGAAAATCCAATTGCTATACTTGTTCACCTGGCAATTTGTGTTATTTGATAAAACCCGGTTGGTAAGACATGATTCGGCGCCGGTAGCAATACACATGGCTACATTGGTCAACATTGTGGTTTATTGCAGGCTGCTTACCTATAAAGCTATTTTCTTAAAAGAGACACGTACTATCTGAGCAGCACCATCTTCTTCGTCTGCGTGAGCGAGCCCGTATCGAGCCGGTAGAAGTAGACACCGCTCGAAACCGCGCGGCCGCTCCCGTCCTTTCCGTCCCAGACCTCGGAGTAGTGTCCGGCGGGGCGATCGCCATCGGCGATGACCCGCACCAGGCGGCCTGCCGCGTCGTACACCTGGAGCGATACGCGCGAGGGTCTTTCGAGACCGAACTCGATCGTCGTCGCCGGATTGAACGGGTTCGGGAAGTTCTGGCTCAGGTATGCCGCCTCCGGCGTCTCCGTACCCGTAACATCCTCCGGCGTCAGGAGCGCGAAACCACTCTCGTTGCCGTGCACATCGACCGCCGAGACCTTGTAGTAGTAGCCGCCATACCATGTCCATCCGCCATCGAATGAAGTGGTATCGCACGAGGAATCAAGGAAATTGCCCGGACCGGGTACAAAATCCTCGCTCAGACCGCGATAGACGTTATAACAGTCCATATCCGGCTCGGTGTTCCAGTTCCAGGTAAGCTGCAATCCCGCCGGGCTGTACATCTGCTCGCCGGCAAGCATCGCAGGTGGGCAGGGAGAAAGGTTATCCACCGAGTAACCACTGTCGGGATCCGAGATCCAGAAGACCGAGGGATCGGATGTATGAGCGATGACCTGGAAGTAGTGATAATCGTCGCAGACCGCCGTCGAGTCAAAAAGGGTCGCTGCGATTTTGGCATAGCCCTCGAGACGATATGCGGTGATAGAGGAGATGAGCTCCCAGTAGAACATTCCTCCGTTCAGGGAAGCGAGACGGAGGATGGGACCTTCCCTGACCGTCGGCGCGGCCTCCACCGCTTCCGCCGGGCTTGATACGATCGAGGCGCTGCTTGCAAGCATGCCGAGCGCCGCCGGAGCCTCCAGCGCCCGCCACACCGTGTACTCCGTGATCTCACCCGCCAGATAGTCGGCGGGGGAGGCATCCCATGTCAGGTTCACACAGCCGCCCTCGTCGCCGGGAACATCACTGACCGAGTGGATGATCGGCGGAAGAGACCCTATTCCTCCCTGCGAATTGATCTGTTGGGCATAGATGTCATAGTTACCGCTGCGATAGTCTCGCCACGTTACGATCGCCCCGCCCGCTCCGTCGAATGTTACCTGGGGATTATCCTGATGCCCCGTTGCCGTGCAGAGGAGTACGCCATCCGCAGTCCACTGAACCGCTCCCGAGGCGTTTATGCGCTGGGCATAAACGTCATAGTGACTACCGCTGCGATAGTCTTCCCACGTTACGATCGCCCCGCCCGCCCCATCGGATGTTACCCGGGGATCGTACTGATATACCCCTGACGCGCAGAGATCGACCCCATCCGCTGTCCACTGAACCGTTCCCGAGGCGTTTATGCGCTGGGCATAGATTTCAGTGTTGCCGCTGCGAGAGTCTTGCCACGTTACGATCGCCCCGCCCACCCCATCGGTTGTTACCTGGGGATCTTCCTGATGCGACGCTACCGTACATAGAGGGACTCCATCCACGGTCCACCGGACCGTTCCCGAGGCGTTTATGCGCTGGGCATAGATGTCATAATAGATTCCGCTTCGAGAGTCTCTCCACGTTACGATCGCTCCGCCCGTCCCATCGGATGTTACCTGGGGAGAGTACTGATCCGACGTTGCCGTGCAGAGGGCGACTCCATCCACAGTCCACTGGACCGTTCCCGAGGCGTTTATGC
>DAOVFR010000158.1 GCA_030672805.1 Candidatus Krumholzibacteriota bacterium | reverse complement strand
TCTCCCCAACCCTCGACCCGCGTCCGGTACCCACCGCCGAGCACGAGTCCGTTTCTTACGGGTGCGGCCACCATGACCGTGGGAAGCTGAAAACGGCTCTGACTGATCGATTCGGAACCGGTCTCTATGCTTCCCAGCCCCACAACCTCGACAGCCGTGAAGGTCACGTTGGCCAGATCGGCCATCGATGCCGTGTTCAAGGTGGCGGCCCGGATGGAATCGATGACGGCAAACGTGGAGAAAGCGAGGGCACGGTCCCTCGGGCTACCCCTGAACCTGTGCTCGCCTATGAAATTGACACCGAAGATCGACTGGGCCGACGACGGTCCGGACAGCAGAACCGAAACGGCCAGTGGGATCAATATTATTGCAGGTACGTTCCGCTTCATCTGCCACCGTCGAATTCCGCCGGAAGCGAATAAATGACTTCCAGGTACGGCCTCGAGGCGCTGTCGGGCACTGCGCTGTTGAAAAAGGACACGCGCTGTACGCGGACATTCTCGAGGTTCGACTGCAGGACCATTCCCGTGTTCTCGCGCCGGTCGAGTGCCACATCCTGCATGAAGCCCCGGAGCGGGATCCGCACCGTCTCCGTCACCACCGGATCGAGGAACTCCCGCGCTATGCCGGTCCCACTCAGGAAAAGGGAATCGATCGGGTCGCTGACGTTCGGTGTGTACAGGTAGTAGTTGAACATGCCGGTCAGCAGCCCCGACTCGCCCTGAGTCGCCCCGAGCCCCTTGCTCCCGTCCACCGTCAGAACGAGCGAGGATTGATGGATCATCGCGTTCCCGTCGAGGCCGTCGAGACTGAACTCGAAGTATATCCTCGACGCGATACCACCAACGCAGTCAAGTCCCTCGACATCGAACGAGGTGACGGAATAGTCCTTCTCCACGGCATAGTTGGCATATGAGGTGTCGGTGAAATCAACCCGGATGACGGTCGGGTTTACACCGATCTCGCGTGCGTTCATCTCTATGATAATATCCGTGGACGGCTCCCCGGTCCACACCATGACGATCCCGTTGTGTGTCCTGGTTCCGTTGAGCCACCCATTCACGTATGTCGTATCGAGACCCAGCTCAATCGTCTCATAGTCTAGTGTTCTCACCGTCTCGCCCAGTGAATCGGGGATGGCCTCCGAGTAATCGACCGGCAAGATCCCCGTGATCTTATCCGACTCCTCGAACTCCCGGTTAAGCTCGTGCAATGTCACATCGATGCTGAACAGGGTGTCCGGGACAATCCGTATCGGCAGGTCGATGACCGCCGAGGCAACCGTCTTGCCTGAATCCTCCCCGGCCACGGTGAAATCGAACTTCATCAGGATCGCCTGGAACTTTATGCCCTTGAGCTTGCCTATTCCGAGAAAGATGCTGGTCCCGACGCCGGTCGGAACGGTCACGGTCGTTCCCTCCAGCGCCTCGACGTACCGGAACGTCTCACCGGCATGCACCCCGTACGAGCCTTCATCAAGAAACTTCTCCGTCGCGGGCGCCTCGGGATCGGACGTGCAGCAGGCACAAACAAGCGCTATTGAAACCGTCATCGATATGAGAATCGTTATCTTCATACAAATCCACCTGTGCGACATGCCCTGTCCACGAGTGCCAGTAGAATAATCACAAGTCAAAGTCCGCGTCAAGGCGAATGCTCCGGCGCAGTGGTCCGCCTATCCACTTTTACGCAGAATCCCGATGACCGTTCCGGTAAAAAGCTCCCCGACGAGCGGCACCCTGCACAGCGGCTTCAGGAAAGCGAACTTCGGCGGCTGGAGATCCTCCATGACCGTCTCCAGCACCGGTGTCCCTTCAAGGATGCGGTGGTACCGGGCCGTGGTGATCCTGTTGAGTCCGGTCCGGAAATCCTCCATCAACCGCGCTGCCTCCCGTCCGGGCCCGCTTATTCCCTGCCTCTGGAGGACGACCTCGAGCACGGCTTCCATGAGCCGCTCCGGAAAGATGAGATGACACCAGGGCGTCCGTATATAATCGTAGAGATGCGAGCCGAGGGGCGAGCCCCACGGTGTGAAAAACAGAAAGATATTCCCGCCTGGGCGCACGACCCTGGCAAGTTCCGGCAGCGCCCGTTCCGGATGTGCAAAGTGTTCGAGTGAATCGTTTGCGACGACGAGATCGAACGATTCATCGGCGAACGGCAGTACCTCCGCGTCCCCTATCGTAAATGACACGGGTGTTCCCCTGGCGCCGGTGAATGATATCGACTGGATAATATTCCGCCGATCGATGTCTACCCCGACAACGTAAGCGCCCGATTCGGCATAGACCGCAGTCTTGCCGCCGAGGCCGCATCCGATATCGAGCACCCGCCTGCCGTCGAGCGACCCGAAGTAACCGGCATACCGCGAGAGCAGCTCCTTTCCGACACGGTACTCCCATTCGGAGTATGCCTGTTCCGATTCCCTCCCCTCAACCCTCGTTCGCGGGAAACAGCGGTCGATGTGGTACACGAGAACAGCGAGCTGTTTCAGCATGCTACGGGACCTTTCCGGCTGAAAGCCGCCGCTGCGCCTGCACGTACACGCAGAACCGCCAACCCGGCGCCGGACGGCCTAGTCGGAGGCCGCTTTCTTCGCCTCGTGGTAGATATAGAAACAGATACCGGCGAACAGGATGACCGTCAGAAGCCCGCCGATCCCACGCTCGGCCAGGTGCGTGTTCAGTGCCGTGTTCCACCCGGGAAGGGCGATGAGCGCACTGGCCACACCCATAAGCGCCCCGCCCGCTATGAATCCGGAAGCGGCAAGCGTTCCCCGTTCCTTCCGCTTCGCGTTCACCTCGTCGCTCTTGCTCCTCGTCGCCACGATATGCGCGACGATCCCGCCGACGAGTATCGGTGTATTGAGCTCGATCGGCAGGTACATTCCGAGCGCGAACGCAAGCGGCGGCACGTGGATCATCTCGAGGGTCAGCGCCATGAAGATACCGGCGATGTAGAGCCCCCACGGCGCTGCCGATTTCGCCATGATCGTCTTGATCACCGCGGCCATCGCGTTCGCCTGAGGCGCGGCGAGCGCCCCCTCGCCGGTGAAGCCGTATACCTTGTTGAGCAGCATTATGATACCGGTGATGCACGCCGCCGAGACGAATATCCCGAGAAATTTCCACCTCTGCTGGCTGACCGGCGTCGAACCGAGCCAGTAGCCGACCTTGAGATCGCTGATGAAGGCACCGGCCGTCGAGAGCGCCGTGCAGACGACGCCGCCGATAATGAGCGCCGAGACCATCCCCGCCGCGCCCGAGAGCCCCACCCTGACCAGGATGATGCTGGACAGTATCAGCGTCATGAGCGTCATCCCCGAGACGGGGTTCACACCGACGATCGCGATCGCCCGCGCCGCCACGGTGGTAAAGAGAAAGCTGATGACGGCGACTACGACGAGCGCGATGACCGCTATCCGCCACGAGTCGACAACGCCGAATCCGAAGAACAGGAGCACGGCGAGAAGCGTCGCGATGATGCCGATGACAACGGTTGACATCCCCATGTCCTTGTCGGTCCGCTCGGATCTCCTCTCGTGCTTGCCGGTGAATATCTCCTTGAACCCGACGGAAAAGGCCTGCACGATTATCTTCGAATTCTTCAGTATCCCGATCATTCCGGCCGCCGCGATGCCGCCGATCCCGATGTGTCTCACGTAGTTCGAAAAGATCTCCTCGGTCGTCATAGCCGAGACCGGGATATCGGCCGTGCCGATCGGTATCCCTATCTTCTGCCCGAAGTACCAGATCGCCGGTATCAGAACGAGCCACGAGACGAAACTGCCCGCGCAGATGATCGAGGCGTACTTGAGCCCTATGATGTACCCGAGGCCCGCCACCGCCGCGCCGGCGTTGATCCTGACCACGAGCTTCGCCCTGTCGAGATGGTGTCCCACCCACGGGATCATCTCGGTGGAGAGAACCTCGCGCCAGAGCCCGAAGGTCGCAATGCAGAAGTCGTACAGGCCGCCGATGATCGCCGCCTTTACGAGGACCTTCGCCTGCTCGCCGCCGGCCTCGCCGGTCACCAGCACCTCCGTAATCGCGGTGCCCTCCGGAAACGGGAGGTAACCGTGCTGATCACGTACGAAGTAGCGCCTGAGCGGCACGATAAAGAGGATCCCGAGGAACCCTCCCAGCAGCGACGCGAGAAACGTCTGGTAGAATCGCAGCTCGAGGTTGAGGATGAAGATCGCCGGCAGCGTGAAGATCATACCCGCGACGACGACGCCCGAGGCGGATCCGATAGACTGTATGATGACGTTTTCGGAGATCGTGTTCCGCCTCGCGAACAGCCCGGCCATACCGACCGCCAGGATGGCGATCGGGATCGCCGCCTCGAATACCTGGCCTATCTTGAGCCCCAGGTATGCCGCCGCAGCGGTGAACAGGACGGCCATAACGACACCGGTCACAACCGAGCGGGTGGTGACCTCCGGTATCGCCCTGTCGGCTGGCACGAACGGCGTGTACGTCTCGCCGGGGGCAAGGACCTTGTACGCGTTCGGAGGCAGCCCGCGCGCGCCCTTTTGCTCTTCCATGATCCCTCCTTGTCGGCCTGAAGCGAACACCTTTAAGTTCAGGATTTTCACCGATTTATACAGAACACGGGTGAGTCTGTCAACAGATTACTATGCAAGCGAAGGAGGTTCCTGGGCCTGTGCAAAGCGGTATTCCGGCAAGGCGGAACCTTCTTTCGACTTCTGTATCACGTAATAGGTCGAGGCAATAAGGGCAAAGAACAACCAGACGAAGCACGTGTAGGTATTGTTTCTCTGGAAGTCGACCTTGATCATGTCGATGATGAAGATAACGAGGCTTACGTGAAGAACTTTCATTAATGCATAAGGGAACGGAGCGTTGATGATCGAATGACCGAGCCCGAGAAACGATACCTTCAACAGGCGATACAGGAGCATGAGAAAGGCCAGCAGTCCGAAAACACCTATCATGTTCATGTAATTGAGATACGCATTGTGCGGCCAGAGCCGGCCTTCGATACCCACGCTGAAATCCCAGCCCGGGCCATGCCCGATGAGCGGGTGCTCGAGCCACCGTTCTACGGCGCCCGACCATGATACCATCCGCGTATCGGGGATCACCCCCTTTTCGAAGGTCGTTCCGATCATCCTCTCGAACAGGGACCCGGAAATTGTATAATTCGCCATGAAGGTGTCGATTGCGAACATCACAACCACACCTACCCCCACAAGGATGACGAGCCTGACGAAACCGAGCTCGCGGCGGCTTATGAATGCCAGGTAGACTACACCGATCATGAGACTGACAAATGCGCCGCGCGTGATGGTTGCAAACTGCATGAACATCACGAGCAGCAGCAGCAGTGTGTACATCATCCGTACCACAAGCCTCCCCGTACGGATGATCATGAAAAAGACTATCGGAACCATCATCGCAAAGAACTCGGCCAGGAGCTCATAGTCGTGGAAGGGACCCTTTATCCTGACACCCTTCATTACAAGGCTTCTCTTGTGCTCCGAGTAGATCAGGCTCGGGATGATCTGCTTGTTCGGAAAGAGCATCTCGAGGAACGAGATGAACACGATCAGTCCTGCAGCTATCATGAACATACGGACCATAGTAAGCAGTTTCTTCTCGTCGTCAACGAAGTTGATGATCATGTAGTAGAGCAGGAGAATCGCGAAGAAGTTCGCAGTGTGGATCAATCCCCAGCGCAGCTTGTACGTTGTCATCTCCATGTTGTAAAAGGAAATGATATAGGCAAGCACGAGCAGGAGTGTCGGTATATTCAACAGCTTGTCGGAATGGATCTTCAGCTGGCCCGACGACACCCTGATCAGGTAGATGATGAAAATGATGATTACAAAGACAAAGTTCGAGTTCCCGATCGAGATCGCGAAGGGGTACGGGTATACAACCATGAGGATCCAGATCGCGCCGAGGATCGAGAAGTTCCAGAGTATTCCGACGATGACGAGCCCGGCGATAGCTTCGATCACCCGCTTGCTTGGGTTGTAGAACTGGGTCCCGACAAGCGCGCCGGCGGCGATGACGTACAGCCATGTCCAGAGTTTTTTCGCCGATAACCTTCTGAAAAAACCGTCCTTGCTTTGTTGCCGGCCGATCGGTATGTCAACTGGATCTTTCATGGCTCACCGAAGTACAAGCAAGAAGAATACCTGAACTTTAGGCCCGCCGCGGCCGGAGACCGGGCTAGATGAGGAAGATCTCCCGCTGCGGTGTGGAGAGATAC
>DAOVFR010000044.1 GCA_030672805.1 Candidatus Krumholzibacteriota bacterium | reverse complement strand
ATCGAATCCGTTCTTCTTCGGCAGCGCCACGTCAAGAACAACGATATCGGGCTTGAACGAATCATACTTCTCGATCGCCTCCACCCCGTCGTATGCCGACTCGGTCCTGTACCCACGGCTCTTCAGCGATTCGGTGAGGATTTCCACAACGTTGGGATCATCGTCGACGATCAGGACATTCTCTTTCACGTCTTATCCATCCTCTCAAGAAGTGATAATCGTGGGATGCACGGACTTCGCCAGTTCCTTCTCCATGATCCTCGAGAACTGCAAAACGACTTCACGGTCATAGCGAAGCCCGTGGTTCTCCTTGAGGGTGTCGAGGGCCTCCTTCTCCGAGAGCGCCGGCCTGTTCGGCCGCTCGTTGATCATGGCCGTGTAACTCTCGATGACTGAAATGATCCGCGATCCGAACGGTATTCCCTTTCCACGCAAGCCCAGAGGATAACCCTCCCCGTTGAACCGTTCATGGTGTGTCCTGACGATATCAACGATATGGTTGTTAAACTTCATCCTCTCGAGCATATTGGCGCCGTCCTCGGGATGCTTCTTGATAATCTCCCATTCCTCCTTGTTGAGATCACGCGGGCTTCTGAGAATAAGATCGCTGATCTTGATCATCCCCATATCGCGAAGCACCGTTCCATAGATCAGGTCCTTGAAATGATCATCGGGATAACCCATGCTTTTCGCAACCATCCCGACATAGCGGGATACGAACTCCGACGAACCTTGTACGAGTGTATTTTCCTCGATCAGCGAGATCAGTGATTTTACGATCCCGAGCGTCCGTTCATTCTCCCTCTCGAAACTGACGGCGTTTTCATACGCGCCCTGTGCAATGCTGACCAGGATTTTGATAAATTCGAAATCGTCCTTCTTCATGCCGCGGCCCGCGATGCGTTTTCCAAGAAGCACGAGCCCGGCAAGCCCATCCAACTGGTGGAAGGGACATATATACTCGATCCCCTCTTTCTTGAGTATCCCGGCATTCTCCTCGGTCAGTGACAAGTTGTCCAGGCCGATCACCACGTTCTCGTTCTCGATCTCCTTTACGAGCTCTCCGGATAGCCTAATCCCCTCGACGTTATCCAGGTTGATCCCTTTCGACATGACCGTCTCGAAATGCTCGCCGCGTTTCTCGAGGAAAACGGCCGATTCAACGCCTCCTTGGGCAATCGAGGTGAGGAGGAAGATATCGAGCAACTTTTTCTTGTCCCTGATCGTGCTGAAATCGCAGCTTATCGAAAAGAGCGTTTTCAGCTCGAGAATACGGCGCTTGAGTCTCTTGTTGAGCTCCTCGAAATCGTCATCCCTGACGTTGAGCTCCTGCTCATCTTTCGAGAACGGAGACGTCGGTTTCTCGATCCACGCGGGAGGAGACGTAAATGGACCGTTCCCGAAAATCTCGGAGAAGATCCCAATCGATCCGGAATTGTCCGCTCCGCCCTTACCCCCGGCGCCACCGTGCTCCGGTGATCGGTCGATTTCGATCGCCTCCCCGTCTCCGGTATCCGAACCGTCTCCTGCCGGTCCGTCCGCTTTCCCTTCAGGCAGGCCGGCCTTACCGCCGCCGCTCCGAGCCTCACCGGTCCCGTCGTACGCCATCAATATAACACCGTCTTCGCCCTGCTCCGGTGTTTCCGGGCCGCTGTCACTTCCTGGATTCCCGGCGCCGGCGCCGGGTAATTCCGAATTCTCGTGCTCCTTTCCCGGAGTGATCCTGGTACCGGTTTCCGTATCGCCCCCCTCTCCAGCATCCGGCATCGCCTCATCGAGAGACCTGAATATGGATATGGAATTACCCTCGTCCTGAAGAAACTTCAGAACGATATCGTTCGTAACGACAAACCTGACCTCTCCAACGCTTCCGCTGTATTCATCGACAAACCGGCGGAGGATCTTCGCCACTCCCCCACCCAGGGAAATAAGCTCCGAGAAATTGAATACAACCAGCTTGAATCGTCGCTTCAGACACTCCTTGACAAGCCGCTCCACCTTCAGGTTCTCATGGAAACCCAGCTTGCCGCTGATCTCAAACACCGCGACGTCGGGGCCTCCGATGTCAAGCCGTTTGAATATCGTCCCACCCATATATCAGCTCCAGCTATACCTGCCTCAATCGCCGGTCTCCACCACCGTTTCCTGGGCAAGCCAGCTATCGAGGACGCTTCTAAGGAACCGCCATTCACTTCCCACCTTCTTGGCGGGGATCTTCTTTTCCTTGGCCAGGCGGCATACCGTCTTCACGTGCATCTTGAGATACTCTGCCGCCTCAACAGAGGTCATCACTTCACTGACGTCGTCATGGCCACCAATGATGATGCTGCCGTAGTCATGCTGATGCTGTTTAACCATGTCAACCTCTCCGTGCTAAATGGGGTCCGACCTCTTCAATCAAGCACGCGCGGAGATCGGTCCGATCCCTGTTACACACGCGGAACCGTTTCTTCATTACAGCCGCTCCCGCCTTCCTCCATGCACACGAATGAACCTGTTTCCTCCTCTATGTTGTCCAGCCTGTTGAGATACCTTGCCTTTTCGAGCACGAGCCGGGCGTCAATGACGGGAAACTCGTCCTCACCGAGATGCAGGCACTGCTTCGTCAACGAAGCCCAGTTACCTTCGGTGAGCTGTTCGACGATCCCTTCCACCCGTTGATTCTCACGCTCGATCATGATGCCGACACGCTCGTCCGCAAGACCGACGAACATTACCTGACTATCATCGCCTGCCGTACCGATCTCCTCTGCCGCCAGCTCGTCGAGCCGGTACACCGGAATTCTTTCTCCTGCCCTGATCACATACTGCTTGTTGATTTCCCGAATAAATTCGCTATCGTTCATTTCGGTGATGCTCTCGACACTCCGGGCCTGCACGGCGAACTGCTTTGCCGAAGCGGTGATGATCCTGTATGTCGTCCTTCTCCCGGAAAGCGGAAACGTGAACCGGAATCGCGCAGCGTTCCCTTTCTCCGGTTCCACACTGAGCAGCCCCATCCAACGTTTCAGAATGGTCCGAATGCTCAGCAGGCCCGGATAGAACGCCGCTGCATCTTCACGGTCGACCTCTGAATCGCACATGAAATCCGCGCCGTTATCGGAACAGGTAACCACGAGAAATGATCCTTCGTCTTTGACCGTAACCTTGACCTCGAGTTTCGCATCCCTCTTGCACTCGTGCATCCTGCACGTGTCGAACAGGCAGTGTTCGAGCACCTGTGCCAGAGCGGACGCCGGATCCTGTTCCATAGAGAACTCATCTGCCAACGTCTCGAGGCATGCGTTCCATCCCCTCAGGCGACTATGCAGGTTAAAGAAATCCCTGACACCCTCCAGTACGGTGGCGCCCGTGACGGTAGGGAGAAACGAACGGTTCGAGCTGCCCAGCCGTTTGAGAATGTTTTCAACGAGACCGATCAGGAACCTGCTCTCGCCGAAGGAGTGTTCGATCTCCCCGAACTTATCCTCACCCCGGGCGGGAGATTCGATATACTCGGCAAACCCCTTGCTCACCCGTTCGAGTGACTCCATCAGCTTCCTCATCGTTGAAAATCCCCGTGCGGGTTCATCGAGATACTCGTTTTTCTTGATCGACAGCGATGCAGATTTCATGCCTGCATCCGATCCGGTATCAGCATCGAACACCTCTTTCAGGATCACATCGATCTCTCTCTGCAGGCCGCCGAACGACCCGGTGGTATCGATTGCCTCGACATCGCCGGTCAGGATCTCGGCTACCGCCTGTTCCTCCGTCTCGAGGATTTCAGAGACGACCTGCGACAGCAGTTCGTCCCAGCTCCGCCCCGCAACGACCGACCGCTCCAGAAGTTGCTTCAGCATGTCCAGCGTCCTGCTCCACTCGCTCAGGCCGAGCATTCTCGTGCTGCCCACGAGGAGCTTCGTCGCAAGGCACACCTTCCTTATATTATCACCGCCGAAGGACTCGCCCGATGTGAGTCCCATCAGTTCGTTCAGCTTCTCGATGTGGTCATTGACCTGCTCACCGAAGAGCTGCCTGTTCTCGGTGTTCAATTCAACCACTGGGCCCTCTCCTGTCAACTCCTCGCCTGTGTTTCCTCTACGTACTCGACGGCACCGAGTTCGAACAGATCATGGACCGGTTCGTTATCGTCGCCATGCTCTGACCCGGCCCGGGCGGCGGCCGCCGTATCAGCCTGCTGTACGGGTTCCTCCGCAGCAAGCGTCTCCCCGGAAGTCCCAGCCTGGATTCCGGCCTCCACGTCCTCCCTGACCTCGACCTCGACCGCTCCCACATCACCTTCCCGCTCACTTTTCTCGACATCGATCTTGACCCAGCGGTGGCCGGGCATTTCCATCCAGCTCTCCCCCGAACCGGGCCCCCCTGTCCGTATTCCCATCTGCCCGTCACCGGGGCTGCCCGGCGGGATCTCCGGAGAAACCTGCTGTTCCAACACGCCCTCCATCCCGTCGAGGGTTGCCCTCTCATCCACGCTCGACTCGACACCCTCGAACGACGGTTCGACGGCCTGCTTCTCCGACATCTCGAACGGCGTGAAATCGAGACCCGTTCCTTCGTTTCCATCCCACGTCCCGCCGTGGTCTATCACCAGATCCTGGCTGCCGTCTGTATCCCGGACGCTGTCCGAACCGGCGCCAAAGTTAACGATTTCCCCTTTGTCTTTGCTGTACGGTTTTTCCTGTATTTCTCCATCATGGCCTGCCGTGGAATCTGCATGCTCTTTAAGGCTCTTTTGCAGCAACTCGTTCGCATCCTGGAGCTCGCTGCCGAGATAGCATATTTTCTCCTGGAGCATCTTGCTCCTGTCCTCGATCTTTCTCGCAATCGCCAGGATTTCGTTTCCGATATCGGAAACCGGGGCGGTGCCTGCAGGTGCGGGACCACCGATACTTCGTTTAAGCTCGCCACACTTGTTCCCGAGGTTATTGCCGATATTTACAATGCTTTTCCCGAGCTTGTCGAACCGTTCGGCTGTCGAACGCACCTTTTCGGCAAACTGGGCGAGGTCGTTTTCGCTGGCCTCGCCGCGTGCCGCCATCAATGCCATGTTCAGGGCAAGACCGTTGTTCTCCTCCGAGAACTTGAAAAATATGCTGCTTCCCTCCGCCAGTTGTTCAAGGTATGTCTCCATATCGCCGACGATCGCTTCGGCTTCCCCGCCGCCTGTCGCGGCCCGCGACGTCACGGGGTCCGTATCGGAAAAATCCTTCGCAATGCTGTCCAGTTCTCCGACGGACCGGACAATCTCCAGCAGATCTTCACTCGAGTCGGCCACCGCCTCGATGATCTTCCCGAAGGAGAGAACAGTCTGGCCCAGCGTGTGGCGGATCTGCTCTTTTCTGCTGCTCATCTCGCCGATCTCGCACTGCAGCGTTTTCATGTAACTCTCTACCTTCATGAACAGTGAGGCCCACCACTTTCCTTCGATTATCTCCCTGTTCGGTTCATTCCCGTTGAAGAGCGAATCGATCTCAATCTCGAAATCGACGGATCTTGATTCCTTCTCTTTCCGTTCAAACTCCGAGGAGATTTCCTTGATCTGGCCCCCGTAATTCCTCAGTAGCGACTGCAGTTTCGGATAATCGGAAAGCTTCGTGATCTGGGCTGGATTGGTCAGGTCATCGATACTCTCGGCCAGCGAGATCATCTTGTTGTAGTCCTGCCCGGAAGCAAGGTAACACTTGTATCGCCGAACGGCCGAAGCGATGATAAAATAACTGGACAGCGAGATCAGAACCAGGCCGGCAACAAGGGGATACATCTCATTGACGAAGAGGTTGTAATCGATGCTCCATCTGCCCGATTCAGCCATCAGCCAGCTCAGTTTAATATCGTACGTATATATCATGTAGTAACTCGCGCCACAACTGACGATCACCATGAGAAGGGCGACCAGGACACCGATCTTCCACGGCGACGTCAAAACCGGTCTCTTTTCAGATTCGCTTCTCACCGCAAACTCCTTCAGACGAGTACAAGGGCAGCATGCCGGTCCCAGCGGGCATGCATATCCCGGTTATTTTGTGATCGTTTCGGGAATCCGCAAAGATTATGCCAAGGGTCGGATGACGTTATGGCCTGTATTTATGGGGAGTTATCGGATATTTCATAGTATAACAAGGAAAGAGAAGGTCCAATATGCTTGAATCTGCTTGCGATTTGCAAACAGCCCCGCCGTTTGCAACCGGGACAGGCCCATTGATCTGGCCGACGGTATGGGGGCTTTTGTCTCGTGTCGGGGACTATCGGATTTTCTTTCTCGCGATGCACGAGTAGAGCACGGGGACCCTGTCTTCGACGATATTGTTGTTCGATGTGATATTCTTGTCATTCGCCCGCTCGATATCTATCTCGACGACTTTGAGCGACTCGCTCCTGTCACCTGCAGATACGAGCACTTCACCCCTGGGATCGACGATCTGACTTCCGCCCGTAAAGGTGAGGCTCATCGTTCCACGCCTTTCTGTCCCGATCCTGTTCGCTGTTATCGCGAACACGCCGTTCTCGATACAACGCATCTTCATGGCATCCTGGCCATACGGCAGGATCAGGTTACTCGGATGGCAAAGCACCTGGGCTCCCTGTAGCATGAGAACGCGTGCGACTTCGGGGAACGACCAGTCGAAGCAGATGAAGATACCGAACTTTGCCTCGCCGATTGAGATGATCTTGAGTGATTTTCCCCTCGTAAAGAACAGTTTCTCACGGTCGAACAGGTGGACCTTCTGATATACGCTGACCTTGCCCTTCGGTGAAACGTAGGCGGCCGAGTTGAAGTACTTCTTCTTCGCTTTCTGGGCGATACCGAATATTATGTGAAGATTGTTACACTTTGCGACTTTCTTCATCTCGGAAGTCGTGTATCCGCCAGGAACCTTCTCGGCCAGAGATGCCAGCTCGTCTGCATTCCTGAACAGGTAACCCGTATTGAAAAGCTCGGGCAGCACGATGACCGCATCGGATACCCTGGATAGAAGGGAAACCGCCTTCCGTACGTTCTGTTTTACTGCTCCGAACTTCGGGCGAAGCTGGAGGAATCCGATTCGCATTTACTTCTACCCCCCTATCTTATTCATCGTTTCTGATTGATCGTCAGGCTTCCATTATAACAAAATGGCCGGTAAGTAAAACCATTAATTTATACAGCGCCAATTTTACCGAAATCCGCATGGCATAAACCTTGCTGAATCAAGTAAACAGCAACAGTTCAGGCATCATGAAATACAACGGAGAGACAGCATGTGCGTCACAACCAGCTACCAACCGATCGGTCCGGATAAAGCAACACCGGTCGAGCGCACGCTTTTCTATATGATGAACAACCTGCTCTACAGCAGGATGGATGTCAGTTTTCCCTCAAATGATGAATTCTTCGATGAGGATGTTAATATATATCTTGCGAATCTCCTCACATCCCTGATGGATCCGAATTATCACGAGTTGATAAAAAAATATCTTTCACCCTATGACACCGCCCTCTTCGAGAACGTGCGGTCATCAGGTGATCCAAGAACGAAGTTCATGATCTACAAGACGAACGCCGACTACATACTCATATCGCTCGGTATCTTCCGAAACGCGAACAGGTCGAGACCGAACTCCATACCACACCTCGGTCTCCCGGAAGAGGCATACGCCGGCAGGGCCAAGTCCTACTACAATCTCGCGCAATCCTATGCCATTGATACCTTCCGGAGAAACAGCGCCATAGGCGATATCATGGGAAAACTCTCACGCGGATTCGAAAAGTACGTCACCGTACTCTCCCAGCTCAGGGGCAAATATTTCAACATCCGCAAGCAGATGACCGCCGGCGAGATCTACCACCTCCTGTGCGAGGTAGATGAGATCGGTACCAGGGAGCACCTTGGCAAACTGTACGACGAATTCCTTGATGCGTATACTGCATACAATAAAAGCGGCAGCGCAAAATGTAAGCGAACGCTTGCCGGCATCGCATCGAGGATCGGCGAGCTCGACCCCCGATTCAGCTTCCAGCTGCCATAAGACACTCAGTTATCCCTGATGAATTCCGTGCAGAGGGCGGCAACCTTCTCGAACGTGTCTCCCGTAACGAGCACGTGACGCTTGCTGTATAGCATTTCGAACCGTGAGTTCTCGTGTTTCGCGACACGCTTCATGTGATTGAAACTCCGCGTGGATACGACGGGGTCATCATGTGATTGGATAACGAGAACCGGTTGCTCAACGCCGGATATCTCACTTCGGGTTCTCTCCATGAACTCGATCACGGTATATTCCCTCGGCCCGATGCGTTCGGCGACCGACGGCAGGAACGTCCTGCAGGCCTTGAACAGGTAGTACCTCCGGTGTCGGACGGGATACAGGGCCGGCGAGATCAATGCCGCGGCCTTGACGGGCCGCTTATCGAGAAGATTCAGGGCAATCGTCCCGCCGAAGCTGAACCCGATGAGATAGGTGCACGGATTGAAGCTCATCAGCGTTGCAAGTGCGACCTCTGCCTCTGACAGGCAGATGCTCCAGCTGTCGTTGTGACACGTCAGGGTACGCTCCTTCCCGCCGCGCAGCGCCAACCCCTCCTTGATGTATCTCCCGATACTCGTATCGCCCGTGCTCCGGCTTATCGGAAGCCTGACCGCACATACGGTATAGCCCTGATTGTACAGGTGCTCCCCGAGCATTCTCATCTCCGCCGGCGTGCCTCCCGCACCGTGAAGCAGAAGACAGCCGAGCGATTCTTTCTGCTGCATGAGGAGAAAACTCCTGTCCTCCTCATGGACACCCGCCCTGCGTTCGATAAGAAACCTGCTTTCCTGGTAAAACTTGAGCAGGTCCTTGCGCAACTCGAAGTCATCCGGACGCTCCCGGATCGTCCGCTGAAGCTCCCAGATCGACTGGTTGATCCTCTCCAACATGTTACCCATCAGGAACCTTTCTGTCATGCCGCCCCCCGGCCCGGCCCGTGCATACTCTCACGCACAGGCCGCAGATCAGCACGTTCAGTTTCTCGCTTTTGGAGAAACGCCTGAGCTGGGCCGTGCACCTGTCCAGATCGAAATGATCCGGATCATCCTGTATGGCTCCAACGGGGCACACTGAAATGCATTCCCTGCAATTCCCACATTCACCCGGATCATCGGTTATTCCCCTTTCCGGCAGGGGCAGATCGGTGAGGACGGTGACATAGCGAACGTGCGATCCAAAATCGCGGTTCACCAGCAGGTTGTTCCTCCCACGCCAGCCGAGCCCCGCCCGCTTGCCCATTTCCTTGTGGGACAGGTGCCCCCTCAGCCGGTCCCAGTCGAGAACCTGCGATGCGGGAACGGGCAATGCTCTGTATCCCATCCTCGCGCATTCCCCCGCAAGGCGCAGCGCCGCCTGGTCGAGTGCGAAGTTGACCGTCCTGTAGTGGTGATAGTATGTCCATGTCGGTGCCCGCTGTACGGTTTGAAGAACGGGCCCGGAGAGCCGCAAGCCCATGACGACGGCATACCCGAGCGATGAAGAGATCTCCCTTATAACTTCGTGGAAGTGCCCCCTCGTACCGTCATCAATCGCAAGTGATGAGATCAGATCGATGCCGAGCCCACCTGCCAGTTCACTCAGTGTCCGTAGGTTTTCAGCCGCAACGCGCGAACCCATACAACCCCCGGCCCCCGATCCGATCAGCTGGTACGGTAATTAGGCGCTTCCTTCGTGATGATGATATCATGCGGGTGGCTCTCGCGCAGCCCGGCTGGTGTGATCCGGATGAACCGGCCGTTCTTCCTGAGCCGATCGATCGTCGAAACACCGCAATATCCCATTCCGGCCTTCAGCCCGCCGATGAGCTGGAAAACACTGCTCCCAAGGCTTCCCTTGTAGGAGACACGCCCTTCGATCCCCTCTGCGACGAACTTGCTTTCCTCCTCGACACCTTCCTGGAAATAGCGATCGCCGCTGCCCTGCTTCATCGCGCCGATCGACCCCATGCCGCGGTAGATCTTGTAGTTCTTGCCCTCGTAGTAAATGATCTCGCCCGGGCTTTCTTCCGTTCCGGCGAAAAGACTGCCGATCATGACGGAATCGGCGCCCGCCGCGATTGCCTTGACGATATCACCCGAATACTTGATGCCCCCGTCGGCGATCAGTGGAACCCCGGCGCGTGATGCCACCTCGGCACAATCCATGATCGCGGTTATCTGCGGAACACCGATGCCGGCTATCACGCGAGTCGTGCAGATCGCACTCGGTCCGATCCCCACCTTGATCGCGTCGACGCCAAGCCTTATCAGGTCCCTCGCGGCCGCTGCCGTTGCAATGTTGCCCGCGATGATCTGCATGGCACGATATTTCTTGCGAAGCTTCTCTATCGACTCGAGCACGGCTACCGAGTGACCGTGGGCAGTGTCGACGACGATGACGTCGGCGTTCGCCTCGACAAGAGCGCTGACACGCTTCATCGTCTCCCGGCCTGTACCGACGGCTGCACCGACGCGCAATCTACCCCTCGAATCCTTGCACGCGTTCGGATAATCGAGCCTCTTCTGGATATCCTTGACCGTGATGAGACCCTTGAGGCGGTTCTTTCCGTCCACTACGGGAAGCTTCTCGATCCGGTTTTCGTGGAGGATCTTGGTTGCTCTCTCAAGGGTGATCCCCTCCGAAGCGGTAATGAGATTCTCGGACGTCATAACCTTGCTGACCTTGATGTCCTCGCGCGCAATGAACCTGAGGTCCCGGTTGGTGAGGATTCCCACCAGCACACCTCTCTGCGTCACGGGAAGTCCCGAGATACGGAATTTACGCATAAGTTCCTTCGCCTCGCTCACAAGCTGGTCGGGAGAGAGTGTGACGGGTTTTGTGATCATCCCGCTCTCGCTCCGTTTCACCTTGTCGACCTGTTCGGCCTGTTCGAGGATCGAGAGATTCTTGTGAATGATACCGATGCCGCCCTCACGCGCGAGAGCGATTGCGAGATCGGCCTCGGTAACGGTATCCATGGCGGCCGACACGATCGGGATGTTGAGGCGTATCTTCTTCGTAAGCCGTGACCTGACATCGACTTTTTTCGGATGCACCCGGGATTTTGCGGGGATCAGCAGAACATCATCGAAGGTCAACCCTTCCTTAACGATCTTTTTCTCCTTCACTTACGCGCGAAGGAGCCCTGAAGCTCCTTCTTCCTCCTCTCGCGGTGAAACCCGATATTTCGCAAACCATCCGTATTCGTTCATATTAGGTGTTAGCAACATACTGATAACACCATGTACTGTCAAGATACATTAGGCCGGAAACCGGATGGGACGCATGGAAAAGCGCCTGGATTCGAAGACGGCCACCTCGTCGATGCCGAGTTCGGCCAGAAGGGCGAAAGCGTCCTTGAAATCCCTGCCCACGTCACCGGGCCTGTGCGCATCGGAACCGAGGGTCACGGGAACACCGGCGTCATGGCAGGTCTCCAGAAAGAGGCGCTCCGGGTATGGCGTTCCAGCGCCGCGCCGCACCCCGGCCGTGTTGACCTCCACGGCCATGCCGTACCGGACGAGAAGACCGGCGAACCTCTTGTAATAACCATCCAGTGGAAACGAGGGCATGAAACTCTCTTTTCTGATGATATCGGGATGAGCGGCAATGTCGAAGAGACCGCTGCGCACCATGCACTCCAGCAGCGCGAAATAACGGGGAAACACCCTGTCGGGGTCCTCACGATCGTAGCGTTCGCGTCCCGCCCTGCTCGAGAAGTGCCAGCCATCGAGGAAATGGATCGAGCCGAAGACGTAATCGAACGGATGGGCGTCGAGAAGCCTTCCGATCGCTTCCTCGTAGCCGTCGAAAAAATCAGCCTCTATCCCGAGCTTGATGGCGATAGAACCGCGGAACCTTTCCCGCAGTGAAAGCACGAGCTCGACATACCGCGGAAGGTCCTCTTCGACCATCGCGTGATACGGGTCGGGCCTGTCAACCCTGGGCAGGTGTGCGCTGAAGCCGATCTCGACAAAGCCTTTTCTCAACGCTTCCTCGACATACTCTTCGAGTTCACCGCTCCCATGACCGCAGAAGTTCCCATGCAGATGGTAGTCGATCATTGATATTCCCTCGCATCCGTGGCCGGAAAGGAATCATTATACATCAACCGTTCCCCCCCGGCAACCCTCCGGCCCGCACGCGCGCCCCACCCCATGTACCGCCCGGCGGACGAATCGCACCACCATAACGGCCCTAACATGTTGCCGGACATTTCACTAAAGGATCGCGCCCGCCGCGCCGATTCACAGAAGAGGCGACGGGCACTGTAT
>DAOVFR010000276.1 GCA_030672805.1 Candidatus Krumholzibacteriota bacterium | reverse complement strand
TTTTACAATCAAGGTGCCGAAGACTTTCATGGACCCCACGTCGAGCAGGGTCGTCTCGGGCCCCGGAATTTACGGGATGCCGGGACTGATCGAGGTAAAGACGCCGCTGGATGTAGGCGTTTTCAACGTGTTGGGACAGCGGGTGGCGACGATCAGGAACATGAGCGTGTTCGGCCGGTCGCTGCCGTTGAAGTGGAACGGTAAGGACCGTCGCGGCAGGGACGTGCCGTCCGGTGTATATTTCCTGCGGGTGAAGGCGGGCAACGACCAGACCGTAAAGAAGATCGTCATCATACGATAGTATCACCCGCCGCATTGTATTCAATCCGGATCACTACAGATCCGATTCGATCCGCCCGGCACGTTTGGTGTTCGATGCCGTGCATGTAAAAATGCTTGCCGGCACGCTGTTTTTCGGGTAGCGGGGTTGCATAAATGGCAGATCGGTGGTATAGTGTTTCATAGGGCCGGTGAGTTTTTTCATACCTTAAACAGTGTTGACGGCCAGGCCGATGCGTGGTATATAGCCGCTATATAGAGTATTATCGGGCGGATGTGACCACGTCATAGGGTAGAGCAGTAGCGTCTTGTCCTTATCCAGGGAAGGGAGAATGTGTGTATGAAGCAAGACGTCAAGGAAACTTCGATTCTGCAGAAGGATAAGAATTATGTGAAGTTTCACAGGCTGCTTGCAAAGGCGGAAGCCGAGGGGAGACTGGATGGAAAATACCACTGCCCCGTCTGCGGGATGCGGTATCTAAATGAAAAGGAAGCTGACGATTGCTGCCGTATTATATCTCAGTGATGCATCGCCAGGTTTGATTAAAATGGAATATGGGGGAAGGTTTTCGTGGGGAAAGGGAAGAGTGCAAGCAAGAACGCCCGGACCATAGAGCAGTACTGCTCCGTCTGCAAGAAAACCTTTGAGATGCCCGTCGTCGAAGGTGCAGATAACAACGAAGTGACCTGGTTGAAGTGCCCGGGGTGCAAAGGGTTTCTTCCCTGCATGATAAACAACGAGCAGTCTTCCGGGAAGGGAGAGGGGGAGGATTCCGGATCTTCCAAGGAAGCCCGGGACCTGGCACTCGAGGATATCGATACCGACAAGGCGATCGAGTACGGCGAATCGAGTGAATACAAGGTGGGCGACATCATCTATCACCGCTCATGGAACGATTACGGCAAGGTGCTTTCCAAGGAGATGCTGCCCGGTTTCAGGAAAACGATCCTCGTCCAGTTCATCAATCAGGGAACGATCAGACTGCTCGAGGGAGTGACATAACGAGGAAGCCCGTTGAACAGGTACTCTTCCCCCCTCTTTCTTTTCACCGTTCTTATCATTATTTCCTTTGCGGCGCCCCCATCATCGGCGACGGGTCTCTACCTCGATCTTGCCTCATATTTCAGCGTTCCCGACACGTCACGGATGTATCTCGTTTTCAGGCAGTCCGACATGCAGCGGGATGAAGGGCGGGCGGCCCTTTTCGCCGGCGAGCTGTCGGTAAGGCCGAGGGAACGCGCGAACGTACGGCTCGGCGCCATGTATACGTCGTTGGGGGTCGGGGACGATTTCGTTTATGGACTCGCCGACGGTGCCGTACGGGCCACGTACAGGGTGTTCGGCGATTCTCTGGACATCTCCGGGTTGTTTCTCCGCGCCGACCTGCTTGTTCCGATCGGTGCCGCGAGTGTTCCACTGCCGTTCTCGTCGAGTTCCATCGATGTGGGGGGTGGTTTCGAGTTCCGTGGCGCGACATCGCTTCTCGGCTTCCGCGGAGCGGTGACGTATACACTCGCCGGTGACAGGCGCAAGGAGGGTGAATTCATACACAGGAATTTCTTGACCGCTGCACTCTCTCTCGATTTCGAACTGAGGACGGGAACCAGTATGTACTTCACCGGCTTCTTGATTTACTTCAGGGGAGGGTGCGGGAGAGAAGCCTACCTGCTGTCGATCGGACAGAAACTCTCCCACCGTATGGAGATCGTTGCCGGTGGTGCGCTCGAGGCGGGGAGTGACAAGGATCGGATATTCAACTCTGCCATGATCGTGTCCGTCGTGTACCGGTTTCCCGGCGGTACGCCGGGCGGTGGTAAATAGAGAGCGTGATAAGCATATTGCGAATCCTCCCATTTGTATGCATGTTGCGAATCCTCTCTGTTCCCATAGTTCCTGATAATTGAGCAACGGTGCATTCAGGCCGGTAAAGTTCCTCTCCGTTCGAGGCATATCCTTTGCGTTCCCTGTGGTTGAAAACCGGTAACTTTGGTCGGAGGAAGCATGCATGGGTTTACATCATGCCGAAGTTCATCCGGGTAACGGAGGAGAACGGTGTGAGAATCGGCAGGTTCGAGTCGTCCTGATCGACGGCGATCCGCTGATGCTGGAAAAGCTCCGGCAGAAGATCTCGCACTACCAGTTCGATATCGCTGCCTACACGGATCATGTCAGGTGCATCGAGGACTGCACGGCCGTATTTCCAGCGGCGGTTTTCACGGGACTCGACCTTCAGGGAATGGGCGGCGAAGAGTTTGTCGGTTCACTGAGGGAGTCCGGGTACGCGGGGATTATCTCGCTTGCCACCTTTTCGAGGGATACGGAAAGGATCCGCGCGGCTATACGTGCGGGGGCGGATCACGTGTTGTTCAGGCCGGTGAAGGATCTCGAACTGGAGATCCTCTGCGAAAGGGTCGGCGGCCGAATGCGGGAAGAGACGCATTTGCTCGCCGCGGTGAAGGAGATCCTGCAGCCGATCGAGCAGGGAATCATTATCCTGAACGGTTCGCGCAGGCTCATGTACACGAACAACAGCGCACGCGAAATCCTGCACGCGCCTTCGGACGTCGAGGTGCGGGAGTTTCTGCGGGCGAATAACCTGGCAAGCACGTTCGACCAGTGCCGCAGCGCGCGTACAGCGGTAACGTACGTTGACTGCACGTACGATGGGGGGAGGACGCTCCTCGGTGTCGAAGTCTTCTACCTCACGACGTTTCCGTGCTACCCCGTGTACGTTCTTCTGATCCACGACTTTTCGAATTGGAAGAAACTCGATGATCTCAGGTCCCGCTTCGCCACCTCGCTGTCGCATAGTATCAG
>DAOVFR010000136.1 GCA_030672805.1 Candidatus Krumholzibacteriota bacterium | reverse complement strand
CTTCAGGGACCCGGTGCTGAAGTATTTCGCGCTGGGGAAGGGGAACGCGGCACAGCTCGACCGCGAGCTCGCACCCGGACGAAGCCTCTACCCGATCCAGGCGACGCAGGTGATGATGAACCTGATCGGGAGCCACGACACGGAGCGCTTTGTCACATTGGCCGGCAACGATAACGGCAAGCTCAGGATGGCCGCGCTCTTCCAGATGACATATGTCGGCATCCCGCAGATATACTATGGCGACGAGATCGGTCTCAGGGGCGGAAAGGATCCCGACTGCAGGCGCACGTTTCCCTGGGACTGGGAACAGAGCCCGCGCAGGAAAGAGATTCACGACTGGTATAAAAAGATCATCTCGATCCGGCACGGGTGCGCCGCGCTCAGGACCGGCTCGTTCAGGACCTTGCTTGCCGAGGGCAGGGTCTACTCGTACATGAGAGAAGATGAAACGGACAGGATCATCGTCGTCCTGAACAACGAGGGGATGCACAAGCGTATCGAACTCTACCTCGACGTCCTGGGGATTCCCAACGGCTCGCGTTTCGTCGACGAGCTCGGCGGGGGTGAATTCACCGTATCCGACAGCAAGCTCGTGATCGGGATCGATGGGATGATGGGCGCAATACTGGTGATGAAGCAGTAGCGGTTGCCACGCACCGGGAAAAAATACAAGCTGACTACTTGACGATGATCAGCGAGTTCGTGATTCCGCCTTCCTCGCCAGTGTCCGGGTTGCTCGGATCGCGCTCCCAGCGGGCTCCGTGGTCAATCACGTACTTGTACTGGTACCGGCCGGGCCTGAGCGTTTTAACGATTGTCCATATGCCGTCGCCGTCTTCGTCCGACATCGGGTCTATCGTCGCATCGAACCTGCCGGACCCCTCGGTTCCGCACCACGTGTTGAAATTGCCCGCGAGGTTGACGTACCGGGCGGACGGTGCCTCGTACTGGAACAGAATGCCACCCTTGACCGGGTGGGGCGCAGGCATCCGGTTCCTGATCACCCTCCAGAAAAGACATCCCCCGGCGGGAAGAATAAGGACGAACACCGTGAAGACGGCAACCGCGGATCGGACGATCCTGTGTGATAGCTTTCCAGTCATGACGATCTTGCACCTTTACGAAGTATAATAACGTTTAACGCAACCATTAAAATGTATAGATCACGCGCAGCGTAATAATCTTTTTATCCTCGAGGGCCTGCTCTGCATCGAAGAGCGGACCGGCGAGGTTCAACCCCGACTGCGCCATGGATAACGCCCCCATCGGATCGATGATCTTCGACATGTAGAACGGTGTGATGGGGTGGAGCCACCCGTAGTGCCCCTGTCTTGTCGAGTCGGGGAGCGAGATGATGTGATCCTGACGGAAATCGTACCGGCCCGTGTGACGCCCCGCGTAATCGATATCGAAGTTGAGCGGATCCACGCCGTATGCAAGGACGAGGTCGACCTTGCGTGTCGGCTTGTACCGGATGCCGGCAAAGGGGGCTGTGAAGTTCTCGCTCCTGCCGTCTGTCTCGTCTTTCAGACGAATGTGACGCACGTCGAAGATGGCCGAGAGCCTGTTTGTTATTTCGAACGATCCGCGGGCGATGGTCTCGAACGAGGAGAGTTCCGCGTAGAATTTCGGCGATCCCTCGAACGTCATGTACTGCTGCTCCAGCTCCAGGTTTAGCCGTTTGAACGGCTTGCACCTCAGTCCCGGTGAAACGGAGAAGAGATAGAACCATGAGTCGGAGCCGCTTGTCGGCCGCTCGGATCTGTTAATATACCGCTGGAACCAGAGCATCGCGCCGAACCGGGACACATTCCAGTCGAGCGAGAACTCGCTGTAGTCGATTTCGAACGTCACCGGATCGGTATCGATATCGAAGAATACATGCTTGTTGGCATTCTCGTCGTAATCGAACCGGGGCGCGAGAAAGCTCTCATCGTCGCCCGGATGGTTGATGGCAACGCGGGAATGTTCCAGGTTCAGATCGAGGTTGTCGATGGATATGAACTTTACGGATCCGTGGGCGATCCGGATATCCCGTTCGTAGATCGGAATCTCGATCGGTCCGTTCTCGTCGTTCATGCCGGCGTTGTTCCCCGTGACGAATTCCTGTGTGAGATCGCCCCAGAGCATCTCGAACTGCGGCAGCAGTTCATCGTTCATCAGGTGGATCGTAACGTCGGGGCCATAGAGGCACATCTTGTTGTCGAACTCGAACCAGTCGCTGTTGTCGTCGGTTCTGTCCAGGTACTTGTCCATGCGGGCAATACCGGTATTTGACGGTGTCTGCCCGATGAGGCCGGTGAAATCGAGCCACCAGATGTCACGCTGGAGGAAGAAGCTGCCCCCGACGGTGACCGCCTTGATCTTTCGCGCAGCCCTTGCATGGAGGAGGTCGGTTCCGGTGTTATCGAAGAGTCTGCCATCATTGTAGTAGTCGAAATCGTGTACGTTCGTCACGAAACCATCGAGATCGAATCCGAGCTGGTGGCTCGTGACCTGCACTCCTGCCGTTCCCTTGCCGAACGGCAGGTGGTCGTCGGAAATCGTCCCGGGCAGGTTGATATCTCCGAACAGGCCGAGCGGGTCCTTCGAGGAGAGTATTTCGCGGTTGTAGAACCCGACAAGCGTGAACGCGGCGGGTGATATCCTGATTTCCGCCTCGTCCAGGAATAAGTCGATGTTGTTCGGCTGCAGGAAATTATCCTCCGTGTCGATCCTGAGCCTCGTGTAGCCATGGACCATATCGCTGATCGTAACGCGGAAGTTGAGATCGATGTTCTGAACGGGCCGCTGCGCCCTCCAGCGTGGATCGTCCTCGACGTCCTTCTCGACGTTCATCCTAGACAGGTACCTGCCGTCGATGAAAACGCGCGAGCTCCAGGCCGTGTTGGACATCGGGCGGGAGACCTCCCTTGTGACTATCTCGCCCTTGTTGTCGATCTCGACGATCGAGTTCGAGCCGCCGTACGGATCGGCCTTTGTGTTCGGATTGTCTATATCAGTAATCCAGGCTCCATCGACAATGAACTTGTACTCGTGCGTGCCCGCGGAGAGCTTCACCACGGCGGTCCAGTAGCCGTTCTCATCCTTTACGAGGGGATTGGCGGTAATGCTCCACCCATTGATCGATCCGGCCAGAAACACCTGGCCGGCGTCAGGGTCGTAGTACGTGAACCTGATCCCTTCTTCAACCTTCTCCACCGCCGCCGAAACGGGAGACGCCGACATCGCGAGCGGTATGACGAACAGCAGCACGGTATAAGGCAGCAGGCGCCCTGGCAGGGACCGTGTTCCGTCCGGAGATTTTTTCTTTCGTTTTCGTTTCATGTCAGGTTTCTTGATCAGCATCGCCCTTTTCCTTTTAGAAGTAGAGTTTCAGGAACGTCCTGGCCCGGTGTTCGAGCCGGTCACCCGAGCCTTCGTTCACGAAGTGATCGGTGTTCACGAGATTGTCGCTCTTCCACGGGTCGCCGTACTCGATGAAGAACTCGGCGCCGTACCCGATGTCGTACCTGACCTGTGCAAAGACAGTCGAACGCGCCTCGGTCTCCTCGTTCACGTTGAGCATGCGGAAATAGCCTTTAAGCTTTCCGGTGGCGTTGAACTCAATGTCGAAGCCATACGCGAAGACCTCGCGGAACGTGTCGAAATCACGAACCCTCGCCTGCATGCGCACCTTGGCAAGCTTGTTCTCGACGGAGAGCTCGGCGAATAGGTTCGGGTAGGTGAAGAAGTCGAACACCTCGGCCGACGCGTCGAAGCCGTGCCAGTAGTTATATCCGACCTTTCCCTTGAATCCCTTTATGAACTCCACGTACAGCTCCGTGTACAGGTTGGTTGACGGCCGGAGGTCCCCGCCTTCCTCATCGACTATCCGCTTCTTGTAGAAATCGTACGCGACGGTTGCGGTGATCGCCTTCCTCGGGAACAGCAGGATACCCTCGATGTGGTATTGACGCCTGTTGAACTCGCGGGCGTCATCGAACCGCCAGGACATGTAGTCGCGGAAGTTTTCCCCGAAGTTGTAATACCATGCATGGACGATCATGTTCCAGAACCGGATGTTTCGCACCTCGCTCGCCCAGGCGAAACGATTCTCGTTGCTCCGGATCTCGCTTGTCTCGATCTGGGATGGGTCGCGGCTCACCGCGTACTCGGTGATCCAGCTCGTGTTCTCGATATTCAACGGGCCGAGCGAGAGACCCGTGGCAACGAACTCCCTGGGGTGGAACGATACGTCGAAAGCGAGCACCTCGTTGAAACTCGTGCCGAGCCAGTGTTTCGAGACGCCCGTGTTCGTCCAGTCCTTCCTCAGGAATGTCGATCCCAGCTCGAGCCTGTCACTGAACGATTTCTTTCTGAGCCTGAGAATGAAGTGATCGGTGCCGTCCGGCCGCTCGTTGCCGGGATCATCGGTCCAGTTGAACGTGCCTCCGTCGTCGAAGTAGAGGAACGTGCCACCGAGGCCGCGCAGTTTCCATAGATCGACGTTCCAGAAATCGGTACGGATCCCGCTCGCCTGCGGGCCCCAGTTGTCGTTTTTCACCTTGTTCTGGTCGACGAGTCCAAGCAGCGGTTCGTCATTTATCCAGAAACGGTTCTGGCGATAGAAGAAAAAGGTTTCCCACTTGTTCCGCCTGATCTTCATGTGACCCTCAGCCGCGAGCCACGGCGGGCGCTTGAACTCGTGTTCGGGAGTGAGATATTCGTCGCGGTTCGATTCGACCTTGATTTTCAAGAAACTTTCGAGGTCGGTGTACGGCCACGAAAGGAATTTCAACTCGAAGTAGTGGCGGGGCATCCCTTCGCCGCCCGGAGGGCCGAACTGCCAGTGCTTGTCATGTCTCTGGAAAGCCGTCTCGATTTCGTAATACCCCTCGAGCTTGTTGACCGCACTCGCCGCCGGCGGAAGGGTGGTGACCGCTAGAACGAGGAACGTTATCGGTATGCATATCCGTTTCATCATAATCGAATCGTCGCGGAAAACTGGTACGTATTTCCCAGTTCGTAATGCGTCTCGAGCATGATATCGAGCTGCCAGTGCTGCCCCTTGAGACCGATGCCGGCGGTCAGGTTCTCCTGCTCGAAGCCGCCCCTTACCGCCAGTGCCTCGAAGAACCATATCTCGGTTCCGAGGCGGCCGACCGTGTTGGAGAACTTGCCATAGCGGGTTCTCAGATCGAAGGTTGTGAGCAGCAGTCCCCGGAATGTATAGCTCACGCCGAATGCACAGTCCCTGTAAACGGGATCGGGGTTTCTCGTCGTTTCGATGAGTTTGAGTTCCGGCTCGTTGGCGTTGTAAACGACGGCGCCGAATGTCAAGCGGCGACTGGCGCGGTAGTGCAGGCCTATATCGAGGGTTGGCTCCACCTGGCGGCCCATGTAGGCCGGATCGTTGTACTTTTCATACCCCGGTGCATCGAGGACGAGGAGCTTGAAGCTAGCCCCGACCGACAGTCCCCTGATCATCGGCACCGTCCGTGCGATGGCCAGATTGATCGTGTCCTCGTGGTAGATGTCCTCGAGTCCGAGACGGACCCAGCTCAGGCCCACCGCCAAAACCCCTTGCCAGTTGTAACCCGTGGCGATGTAGTCGTTCGAGAGATCTTCCACTGCATAGAGGAGCGTCCGGCATCCGGTGAATTCGAACCGGTCGATCTGAGTCAGGCCGGCCGGGTTCCAGTAGACCGCATTGGCGTCGTCGGCGACGGATACGAACGCCGAACCCATCGAGCGAGGCCTCGGACCCATTCGAGCATGCCGGAAATCGGCACGCGCCGTGCCGATGAGGACCGTCGCCGTGAAGATCAGAAACACTAAAATGTATGCAGTTCTTCTCGTTATTTGATCACCACCACCGCCGCGTTTTTCCGGATCGTCCGCGTTCCGCCTGCCTGCTGGAATGTTACGGTGAACCTGGCGATATAGATCCCGTAGGGTACGACATTTCCCATGTTATCCCTGCCGTCCCATGTCATGCCGGTGATTCGTCTCGGTTTCTTGTCGGGGATGTCCTCGGCCGAAAAGGTGATCCGCTCCTTGAGAATCCTGACGCGGTCTCCATCTATGTTGAAAATCTCGATCGTTATGGTTGCTTCCTGTGTAAGGAAGAAGGTGATATTCGTTTCCTCGTATAGTCCGTCGCCGTTCGGCGAGAAGGGGTTCGGTGTGAATTCGAGGCCGCTGAAAACCTCTCCCGGGCTGTACTTGAAGGAGGGGTTGTAGAATATTCCAAACGTTCCGGGTTTTGTGACGTGAATCGTTACCAGGTTTCCGAACGGGTTGACGTTGCCGCCGAGCAGGATCCATGTGCGCGTGTAATAGTTATACTCGTACGCGGCGAGCAGGTTCTCGTCTATACGTCCGATCGAGTACTGCGGGTAGTGGAGCGAGATATCGAAACCGTTCTTCAGCTCGTCGACCGGCACCGGTTCTCCCTGCATCAGCGTATCCTCGAATGCCTCGATCTCAACAGTTCTGATCACGTCTATGGTCCTCGCCGGGGCCGGGGGATCCCTGAACCCGGACAGTGTGTTCGTGCTCAAACGGACTCTGAACCGTAGATCAGCCAGGTCTCCCGGGATAGCACCGGACGGGATCGATATGAATGTACCTTCCGGTGCGCGCATTTCGAAATCGGATGTAAGGTCGATCCCGCCAACCTCGTACGATGTAACCGGCAGCGGTATCTCCATCGTGTAGAGCGGCGTCGTCGTAACGTTGCCGGACGGGTCGGACGCCTCGATAATGAACTCGATGTTTCGTGTACTGTCCACATCGGCAAGAGGAACGACCGCTTCGATTTCCTCCAGGGGAAGATCGATGCTCCAGATATCGCTACCGGCGTAGCCCA
>DAOVFR010000315.1 GCA_030672805.1 Candidatus Krumholzibacteriota bacterium | reverse complement strand
CACGACTTTCACCGTCTCGGAATCGGGAATATCATGGGCATCAGCGCCATGCACGGCGCCGGAGTCGGGGAGCTCCTCGATCTTGTCGTTTCGCGGCTGCCCCGGAAACCCGTTCCGAGGGAAACGCATGCCCTGAGTATCGCCGTCGTTGGAACTCCGAACGTCGGGAAAAGCTCCATCATAAACGGTCTGGCGGGCGAGGACCGCCACATCGTCTCTGAGGAACCCGGCACAACGAGAGATGCAATCAACCTCCGGATCAGGTATCACGGCAAGGAAATCATCCTGATCGATACGGCGGGAGTGAAGCGACGGTCCCAGACGCAAAAGGGACTACAGGTTATCAGCAGCCTGAAAAGCCTCGAAAGCATCAAGGCGGCGGATATCGTTCTCGTCGTGCTGGACGCCTCTCGGGAGATATCACGACAGGACACGAGGATCGCCGCCAAAGCACACAGGGCAAGACGCGGAATCGCAATTCTGCTGAACAAGTGGGACCTTGTACGGAAGGATACTGACACGATCGGCAAGTATGTGAAAAAAGTCGGGCGGGCCATGCCTTTCCTCCGTTATGCCCCGATCCTGACGATTTCGGCACTCGAGGGTACGAGGATAAACAGGATATTTCCCCTCTGTTTCAGGATCCGGGAAGCGAGAAACATACGCATCGGAACATCGGAGTTGAACAGTCTGCTCGAGGCCATCATCAAGGAGCACCCACCAAGCTTCTACAAGGGCGGAACAGGAAAGGTCTACTATATAACACAGACTGGCGTTGAGCCTCCCACCTTCACCCTCTTTGTCAATAAAGCCGCTT
This sequence comes from Candidatus Krumholzibacteriota bacterium, assembly GCA_030672805.1. Taxonomy (GTDB): domain Bacteria; phylum Krumholzibacteriota; class Krumholzibacteriia; order Krumholzibacteriales; family Krumholzibacteriaceae; genus DAOVFR01. The sequence continues at coordinate 1,163 of DAOVFR010000315.1, read as the reverse complement.
ATTTCCCTCGTTCCTATAGACGTTATATTAACAACCAGGTAAGAAAAATGTTTACCTTCGAGGGTACAGCGGTTAAACTCATCCTTAAATCCAAGGAGCGGTGATATTGTATATCCTTATGAAAATCATACTTGTCGCCGTGCCGAGCTACCTGCTCGGATCGATACCATCGAGTTTCATCATGGGCAAGATAATCCGTGGGATCGACCTGAGAGAGCACGGCAGCGGCAACCTGGGAGCTGCAAACACGTTCAGGGTTCTTGGGACGAAGGCGGCTTTTCCCGTACTACTCTTCGACATTGGAAAAGGTTTCATCGCGGTCAGGTTCTTTTCCACACTTGGGGGAGCGGGATTCATGTATGCTCTGCTCGCTGCCTTTGTCGTCGTGCTCGGACATAATTATTCCGTCTTTGTCAGGTTCTCCGGAGGCAAGGGTGTCGGTACGACTACGGGGGCCTTCGCCGCATTGTCGCCCGCCGCAGTCCTGATATGTTTCGGCCTGTGGCTCGTGATTCTGTTCGTGTTCCGAATCGTATCGGTCGCGAGCATGGCGGCGGCGGTCGCGCTACCAGTTGCCATAAGCTTGACGAACCGATTCCTTGATAGTGGGACGCATAGGTCGATTATCTATCTCTCCATCGCCGTGGCGCTTCTCGTCATGTACAAGCATCGCTCGAATATCAGGAGATTGAAGGAGGGGAAAGAGACCAGGATTTTCTGATCTCCGAAAGATGAAGAGCAAGATACGGAAAAAAAGCGGCAGACCCAAACTGGCGGTTCTCGGAGCGGGAAGCTGGGGGACAACACTCGCTCTGCTTCTCGATGGAAAGGGGTACACCGTCTCCCTGTGGGAATACTTCGAGGACCTGGCCCGGGATTTCCGGAAACACCGCGAGAACCGGCGGTTCCTTCCCGGGATACGCGTCCCCGCAACAATAGCCGTCACGTCCGATATCGATGAAGCTATAGAAGGAACAACGCAGATAATCTTCGTGACACCGAGCCATACGGTAAGGAAGGTCGCCCGTATGGTGCGGGCTTCAGCATGCTATAACAACGGCTGTGTCATCATCAATGCATCGAAGGGTCTCGAGGAAAAGACACTATGCAGGATGAGCGAAGTCCTGCAATCGGAACTTTCCCAGCCCGAGGGTAAAATCGTC
>DAOVFR010000177.1 GCA_030672805.1 Candidatus Krumholzibacteriota bacterium | reverse complement strand
AGGTGCGCGCGGCGGGAAAGTGCGGTATAGATTCGACACTGATCGAGATGCCTGCCGGCGTTCATGATATCGAGCTGTCAGGAAAGATCGATGAGCTGAACGGCGATTCCGGCGTGGACGGGATTCTCGTGCAGCTTCCGCTTCCCGGGCATATCGACCAGCAGACGGTCATCGAGCGGATCTCTCCGGATAAGGACGTAGATGGATTCCATCCATACAACCTGGGACGTCTCGCATCGGGGCAGCCCGTATTCGTCCCCTGCACGCCTCGGGGCATCTCCGAACTTCTTTCAAGGTACCGTGTCGAGACATCGGGAAAAAACGTCGTTATCGTTGGAAGAAGCATCATCGTAGGCAAACCCCTTGTTTTGCTTTTATCGAGGAAGGCGGAGGGAGGCAACGCGACGGTTACGCTCTGTCATTCACGCACGAAGGACCTGGCCGCGATAACATCGAGAGCCGATATTCTCGTGGCGGCGATCGGAAGGGCCTCGATGATCACGGCCGGCATGGTGAAAGAGGGCGCCGTCGTTATCGACGTAGGCGTGAACAGGGTGGAAGACGCCAGCGCGAAAAAAGGGTACCGTCTTGCCGGTGATGTCGATTTCGATACCGTGTTTCCGAAGGTTTCCCTGATAACGCCGGTCCCGGGCGGCGTTGGACCGATGACGGTCGCCATGTTGATGGCAAATACACTTCAGGCGGCGAAACGGGGATTCGGAGAGAAAGATGGAGGAACGTGACCGTACTGGTTTGCAGGAAGACGAGCGGGATGACGTCTACACCGTAACCGAGATCACGGAAGCCATACGGCAGCAACTGGAGACCGAGTTTCCCGCAGTGCGGGTGATCGGCGAGATCGCCAATTTCAAGGCCCACACATCAGGGCACTTCTACTTCAGTATACGTGACGGGAAGAACAGCCTGCGGATCGTACTGTTCAGGCGATACTCCGGGGCGCTGTCGTTCGGCCCGGAGAACGGCCAGCTCGTAATAGCCTCGGGTCGGATCTCCCATTACGGGGGAAGCGGCCAGACACAGTTGATCGCGACCGAAATAACGCCCGCTGGCAGGGGAACGATGGAGCTCGAGTACCGGCGGCTTCTTCAGAAGCTCATGGATGAAGGGCATACCGCCGCTGAACGGAAACGCCCCGTTGCAGCTTATCCGAAGAGGCTCGTTGTCGTTACATCGCCGACCGGAGCGGTGATACGTGATATCATAGATACCCTCCGGCGCCGCTGGCCCGTTGCCGAGGTGGTTCACATCGGTGCGGAGGTCCAGGGAACAGGCGCCGCCGCATCGATCGTGAGGGCCTTTAAGAGGTCGAACCGGCTGATGGATGTCGATGCAGTGATCCTTGCGAGGGGGGGCGGGAGCGTTGAGGACCTGTGGACGTTCAATACCGACGAGGTTGCCCGGGCCGTGGCGGATTCCGTTCATCCCGTAATCACCGGCATCGGGCACGAGATCGATACGACGATTGCCGATTATGTATCGGATATTCATGCCGCCACCCCCACGGCGGCCGCGGAGCTTGCGACGCCGCATATAGACGATGTTAAGAGTCTGCTCGATGGATACCTTTCAGGTCTCGGCAGGCTCGTAAGGGAGTCGGCCAGGCATCGGCTTGGGCACCTGGAATATCTTCTCCGCAGCAGTGTATTCCCCGCCCTCGTTCATCGGCTGGAACGCGCCGAACTGGTGTTGGACGATCTGGGTGGAAGGCTGTGCCACTGGTGGAGATCGACACAATCGGAAGAGCTGAGCGGCATCGAGTCCCGGCGGATAAGGATCGAGCGGGCGATGGAACGCTCTTTCAGGATGCTCGACGGCCGTCTTTCGAGATCTCTCGAAAAGCTCTTCAGGGCTAAACCGGCCGAGAGGATGTCGGCCTCGAGGGAGTCGGTCAGGCGGCTTCGGCACCTGCTGCGGGAACGGGTGAAGGGGGCAGTGGCGCTGCGAAGGCGCGGGCTGGAGGGAATGCTCAGGAACGTCGATGGACTGTGCCCCCTCAGTATACTTGAGCGCGGATACACGTTCTGCACAACCGTGGATGGCGATACGGTGCTGAGAGGCGTGGGCAGCGTAAAACCGGGTGACGATATCATGGTCAATTTCCACGACGGAGGAGCTCGATGCAAGGTTGAAAGTAGAAAGAGAGGCAAACCATGGTGAAGAAGATGAGCTTCGAGGAAGCGACGGGAAGGCTCGAGGAGATCGTCAGGGGGCTCGAGGAAGGGGATGTGCCCCTCGAGGAGAGCATCAAGCTCTACGAGGAGGGGATGAAGATAGGAACGATGTGCCGGAAGATGCTCGATGAAGCCGAACTGAAGATCAAGCAGCTTTCAGCCGACGCGGAGGATGCGGACGATGAAAGCGCATGATGCGGGACAGGCGGGTTTTATCGAACGGTTGACGGGGGAAAAGTTACGCATCGATACGCGTCTGATGGAGCTTCTGCCTCCCCCGGAGGAACCTCCCGCGTCACTGAACGGGGCAATGAGATACGCGACCCTCGGGGGCGGAAAACGATTGCGCGGCATCCTCTGTGTCGCGGTTCACGAGCTCTTCGGGAGACCGCGCTGCGACGCGGCGCTAGACGCGGCGTGCGCGATCGAGTGTCTTCACTCGTATACATTGATCCATGATGATCTGCCCGCGATCGATGATGACGATACGAGACGCGGAAAACCGTCATGTCATGTGAAATACGGAGAGGCGGTGGCGATTCTCGCCGGCGATGCTCTCCAGGCAATGGCATTCCGGATCATTTCGGAATGCGCCGCTCCGGGGGATCTGGTCACCGGGGCAGTTCGGATCCTGTCGGAGGCGGCCGGTTCACGATACCTTGTAGGCGGGCAGGCAGCCGACCTTGAGGGAGAGGGTATGGATCCGACGGAGGAACGGGTCGAGTTCATACATTCGAGAAAGACGGCGGAGCTCATCGCTGCATCGATGTCGATCGGCGCCATGCTGGCCGGGGTCGACAGTAAAACGTTGAACGGTATTCACGGGGCCGGCCGCAGGGTTGGTTTCGCCTTCCAGATCGTCGACGACCTTCTCGACCTCGAGGGCGATGAAGCGCTTGTTGGAAAAGGCTTGCGGAAGGATTCGAAAAAGGCGAAAATAACCCATCCAGCCTGTCACGGAAGTGTGCGCTCGCGCGAGATCGCGGCGAAGCTGATAGAGGAAGCGACATTATATATAAAGGGCCTCGGCGGCGACGGCTTCATCCGGTGGATTTTTTCGATGATCCTGAAACGTGCATCCTGACATGATCAAGGAAATCCTATACAGACAGTTATTTCTCGTACCGCTGCTATGCGGTTTTTTAATCCAATGTTTGAAGGTGATTGTTTATTCTGTTGCAGAAAAAAAAGTTAATCTGGTAAAGTTTGTCCAGGCCGATGGGATGCCTAACCTGCATTCCGCGGTCTTCAGTTCCATGTCCACCGGTATCGGGATAAAGTATGGTTTCTCGTCCATAGTGTTCTCGCTCATGGCGACGTACAGTATGATTATTATTCACGACACGATGCGTATCAAGGGTGAAAAGGGGAAACAGGTCCACGTACTGAACACGATCCTGTCGGGTTTTCACGGGAAAGATGAGTTCAGGTGGGGAAATAATCTGAGGGTGCTCCGTTTCAAACCTTTTGACGTAATGAGTGGTGTGGTACTGGGAATCCTCAGCGCAATTCTAGTACTCTAGGTCAACATGTCAGGTGCCAACATGGGTGAAATGCTCAGCAGGATAAATTCTCCAGCCGATCTGAAGGATCTTTCGGTTTCGGAACTCGAGCAGCTGAGCTCCGAGATCAGGAAGTACATCATCGAGGTAGTCTCGAGCAGGGGAGGACACCTCGCGTCCAGCCTCGGGTGCGTCGAGATCACGCTTGCACTCCATCACGTGTTCGAATCTCCCCGGGACAAGATAGTGTTCGATGTCGGGCACCAGAGCTACACGCACAAGATCGTGACAGGCAGGCGGGAAGAGTTCAGGAACCTGAGGACACGGGACGGCATCAGTGGTTTTCCGCGGATCGCCGAGAGCGAGCACGACATGTTCGGCGTGGGGCATGCGAGCACCGCTATTTCCGCCGCCCTCGGGATGGCGGCGGCCCGTGATATCAGGGGAGAGGATCATTTCGTGATATGCGTCGTGGGAGACGGCGCTCTTACCGGCGGCCTATCCTTCGAGGGGATCAACCAGGCGGGGCATCTGAAGAAAAACCGGTTTATCATCATCCTGAATGACAACGAGATGTCCATCTCGAGGAACGTGGGCGCCCTTTCGAGATACCTGACGAGGATCACGACAAAAAAACCGTACCTGCAGCTCGAGGCGGATATCTGGGAACTGCTCGGCAGGATCCCGTCTCACGGGGGGAAGGCACGGGCTCTGGCCAGGAGGATAAAGGAAAGCATCAAGAACCTCGTCGTTCCGACCATCCTGTTCGAGGAGCTTGGGTTCCGGTACCTCGGCCCGCTCGACGGGCACAACATGGATATGCTCGTGGAAACCTTTTCACACCTGCATCAGCTTCCCGGTCCCATACTCGTCCACATGGTGACGAAGAAGGGCAAGGGATACAAGTTTGCCGAGAAGAACGCAGAGAAGTTTCACGGGATCGGCAGCTTCTACAAGACGACGGGCAATTCGAGGAGCGGTAAAAAGAGTAAAAAGTACAGCAGCGTGGCCGGCGAGACGCTCATCGAGCTTGCCGGCCTCGACGACCGTGTTGTGGCGATCACCGCGGCAATGAAGGAAGGCACCGGACTTGCACCGTACGCGGAAAGGTTTCCTGACCGTTTCTTCGACGTGGGGATCGCCGAGCAGCATGCAGTCACGTTCGCCGCGGGCCTTGCAAGGGCCGGAATGAAACCGTTCGTGGCGATCTACTCGACCTTCCTTCAGCGCGGTTTCGACCAGATCATTCACGATGTAACGCTGCAGGAGCTTCCCGTGCGGTTTGTCCTGGACAGGGCTGGGGTAGTTGGCGAGGACGGGCCGACGCATCACGGCGCGTTCGATCTGAGCTATCTGAGGCTGATTCCAGGTATAGTGATCATGACGCCGTGCGACGGGAATGAGCTGCGCCGTATGCTGCTGACAGCTCTTCATTACGAAGCCGGTCCCATCGCGGTCCGTTTTCCGCGCGGAACAGTACCCGGCGACGGGATCGACCGGGATGCGGGGCCGGTCGAGATCGGGAAAGGGAAGGTTGCGAGGAAGGGCAAGGATGCAGCACTTATTGCGGTAGGAACCATGGTGGGAGCGGCACTCGAGGCGGCGGATATGCTTGCACGTTCGGGAATCGATGCGTCGGTCGTGAACGCGAGGTTCATAAAGCCGATCGACGAGGATCTCGTCGGTTCCTTCGCGCGCTCGCGGGTGCCCATGTTCACTATAGAGGAGAATGCCGTCCTGGGGGGCTTCGGCGATGCGGTGAGCGAATTCCTCATGGACGGAGGAAACGGCGGCAGGGTTGTCCGGATCGGGATTCCCGACCGTTTCGTGCCGCACGGACGGAGGGATGAGCTGCTCGATGAGATCGGTCTCTCACCGGAAAGGATTG
>DAOVFR010000121.1 GCA_030672805.1 Candidatus Krumholzibacteriota bacterium | reverse complement strand
TCCCATCAAGAAGGCTCATCGTCATCAGCTCGACCGGCGTCTTCTCGAGATACCGGAGTATCGCCGGGCGTCTCAGGTCATGCGAGCTCGAGGTGGAATGCTCCGGGCTCCCCTACACGATACTGAGACCGACAATGATCTATGGCACCCACCTCGACAGGAATATTTCGAGGCTCATACGGCTCATCGCCCGCTCGAGGATCGTCCCCCTGCCGGCCGGGGGATCATCTATCTTTCATCCGGTCCACGTGGACGATCTCGCCTCGTGCATCATCGCATCGCTGAAGCGTGATCGCAGTATCGGAAAAACGTACACCGTGCCGGGCGGAAGTTCCCACCCGTTAAAAGAGATCGTACGGATCATTTCGTCGCTGATCGAAAGGCGTGTCGTCACCGTGCCCGTTCCGTACGGCGTATCCCTCGCGGCGGTCCGGCTGATCGGCTCGATCCGGCCCCGGTTCCCCATGAATGCGGAACAGATCCAGCGGCTCCTCGAGGATAAATCGTACGACTACGAGGCGGCGAGAGATGAGCTCGATTACAGCCCGATGCCGTTTCGCGAGGGCGTATCAAGGCAGCTCCGCGAGATGGGTTTCGCGCCGTCCGTGCAACCCTGATGCGCTACCGGATATCGTCTATACCGATCACTTCCACATTGCCCAGCCCTTCGAGCTGGCCGGAGACCTCCTCGTAATTGGTAAGAAGCAGGATGAAGCAATCCTTCACGTGAAAGTGCTTCGTCACAACGCGCCGGATGTCGTCGGCGGTGACCCCGTCTATCCTCTCACGGTAGTCTTCAACGAATTCCGGATCGAAACCGTAGAACTCGATCTCCGTCAGCCACCTGGCGAGGTTGTCGTTCGTCTCGAGCTCGAACGGGAAGAGGCCGGAGAGGTACTTCTTAGAGCTTTCCAGCTCATCCTCGCCGACTGTGACCGTCCTGATCCTTTCGATCTCCGCGGTGGCGACGTCGATCGTCTCGCGGAGTGTTGCGTTCTTCGTGAAGGTATAGACACCGAAAACGCCACCGTGCAGTCTCCGGAACAGATTGCTCCGGGCTCCGTACGAAAGCCCCCGGTTCACCCTGATCTCATCCATGAGCCGCGAGGTGAAACCGCCCCCGAGAATATTGTTCGCTACGAGCAGGGGAAAGTAATCGGGCGTGTTTCGCTTCACCGCGATGTTGCCGATCCTGATCTGGCTCTGGGTCACATCCGGCTTGTCGATCACAACGACCCGCGTGCCGGGGAAGATCCTTGGCTCGAGCCGTTCGATACCGTGATCGGCGGCAGCCCTGCCCCCCCATTTACCGAGAACCTTCCTGATCGATTTGAGAGCCTTTTCCGTGCTGACGTCCCCGACGATCGCAAGGATGCTTCCATCGGGAACGTACCGCGCACGGTGGAACCCAACCAGGTCGTCCCTCGATATCGCCGCAATGCTCTCGAGCGTGCCGTCGACCGGGTGTGCGTACGGGTGATCGCCGATGAGCCTGCTGATGAATTCCCGTGAAGCGAGCGAAGAGGGCTGTTCCTTGATGCCCTGCAACCCGGCCTCTTTGATGCTTATTTCCCGCTCGACCTCGTCCCCCGGAAAATCAGGGCTCAGGACGACCCTGCCCAGTATATCGAGGCCGAGCCGGAAATCGCGAGCCATGAAGCTGCCCGCGACGATCGTGTAATCCCTGTCGGCGTATGCCTCGAGGCTGCCCCCGACGCCCTCGACGGTTTCCGAGATCTCCTCGGCCGACATGCCGGCGGCGCCCTTCGCGATGAGACCGGCCGTCAGTCCCGCGACCCCCTCGCGGCCGGGAACATCGTGCATCGAGCCCGCCGGGATCAGCAGCCGTATCGTCAACATCGGAACCTCGACGGTCTCCATGACGAAGACCTTCAGCCCGTTTTTCAGGATGGTCTCCTTGAACGGCGGCAGCTCGACCTTCCCGGGAACCGCCCGGACGGACAGCGGTATAATCAGAACCAGTAGCGCCAATATGATCGAAAGTCCCCTTTTCATCACCAAATCCTCCTGGATATAACGGAGCATCAATCCCGTTTGCGTTTTGGAATCAGCGTTACGACGTTACGGGCTTCCGGTTTGAAGTACCGTTCCACGACGCGCTGCACTTCCCCTGCCGTCACGGCGCGATAACGCTCCTGTATGTTGAGTATCTCGCGGTAATCGCCGAAAAGGATCTCGTACCGTCCGATTTTGCGCGCCTTGCCGTTGACCGTCTGCATGCTGCGTACGAAGTCGGCCTCGAGAACGTTCTTTGCCCTGATGAGCTCCTCATCGGTGATTCCCGATTCGGCGATACCGTCGAGCACCGCGTAGATCGCGGCCTCACCCTCGGCCGCGGTATGATCCGGTTTTATCTGCGTACCGAATATGAAGAGTCCCGGATCGATCTGCCAGCTCATGTATCCGTAGACGTTCACCGCGACGCCGAGGTCCCTCACGAGCGACCGGTACAGCCGGGAGCTCCTGCCGCCGCTGAGGATCTCCTGGAGGACATCGAGCGCATAGATGTCATCGGCCGTGACCTCGGGCCCGTGATACCCGATCAGCACCTGCTCGAGCTCGGCCGTCTTGTGCACCTCCGCCCTCCGCTCGCCGAGCTGCCCGGGCTCCCTTGTCCTGACCGGCCCGGGCGGCTCCTGCGACGGAATACCGCCATAATATGTCTTTATCAGCTCCATCGCATCCTTCGTGTCGAAATCTCCGGCGACGATCAGTACCGCGTTGTTGGGCGCATAGTATGTTGTGAAGTATTCCACGACGTCGCCGCGCTCCATCTTCTCGAGGTCCGACATCCAGCCGAGTACGGGCCAGAGGTACGGGTGGGACTTGTATGCCAGGGAGTAGAGCTCCTCGTACATCTGACCGTTGACCGAATTGTCGATGCTGAGCCTCCGCTCCTCCATCACGACGCCCATTTCGGAAACGATGTACTTCGGATCGAGCGCGAGCGAGCGCATACGGTCAGAGTCGAGATCGACAGCGAGCTCTAGCACGTCACTCGCGAAATCCTCGTAATACGCGGTCATGTCCTTCGATGTGAATGCGTTCGAGTAGCCGCCGTTCGACTCGAGTATCCGGTCGAACTCCTTCGGCCCGTACTTCTCCGCGCCGTTGAACATCATGTGCTCGAGAAAGTGGGATACACCGGTGATCCCCGGCCTCTCGTTTCGGCTGCCGACACGGTAGAACGTCTGGCGGCTTATGACGGGGACCGAATGGTCCTCCATCAGGACCACCTTGAGCCCGTTATCGAGCGTCGTGACGGTGACATCGAGCTTGATCCCGGCACTGTTTTCACCCGCCGATACGGCGCCGCACGCGGCACACAGAACGGCAGCGGCCAGCAACGGCGCCATCAGGCGCCGTGCCGGTGCGTCAGGGTACCTCATGATCCGTACCTCCCCTGTTTTCGTGGTGGGGTTGTCCTGTTTCAACCGTGGAATAATACAACACCCGGCGGAACGGCGATACCCCGGAAAGACTCACGCAGCGCTCCGCCTGATACGTTTTCTCGTTTTCTTACGGTTGTAATTGCGAACAAGTTCCATGAAGATCTCGAGATCGTTCTCGAGATCGATCTGCGTCCCGTCGAAGTAGAACGTCCGGATGGGGATCCCCTCGTGCTCCCTGCTGACCTTGGGATATATCGCCTCGGTGATGATGCCGTTCATGCACGTGAAGGGGCTGATGTCGATGATCCCGTCGGCGCCCTTCTCGTAGAGATAGACCGCCTTGCCGATACTCAGCACCATCTCGCCCAGCGAGCCTTCGTACGGCAGGTATGGATAGCTCCGTTTGAGCACCTCTCTTACGTTGTGAGGCTCCTCAAGCCCGACGAACTCGTCCGCGAAAGGAGCGAGGAGCTTCCGCTCGTACCTGTGCTGGATGTGCTTCTTGATCTTGACGCCGAGCATCTTCTTCGAGAAAGCGGCGCCGAACAGCCTGATGTTCTTTTCCTCCTCCTCGTTCGTGTACCAGACCCACTCGGTGATATCGGAAAGCCAGGCCTGCGCGCCGAACGTCTCGAGCTTCCTGATCAGGTCCTCGTTGCTGAAGGTGCTGAGGCGGCAGAAGATCTCACCGACGACGCCGATCAGCATCGTCTCCTTCCCGAAGTCGACGGATATACGCCTGAACGCATCACGACCCGCTTCGAGCGCGCCGGCCAGCCGGTCCGGCTTTTTCCCGAGCGGCACGCTCCGGTCCTCCATGGCGCCGCAGAATATGTCCAGGGCCTCCTCGTGCGCCCTGTCCGCATCACCGGCACGCGTCTCGTACGGGCGGTAGACGTGCAGCATTTTTCTCAGGGTGTCGCTTCCGACGAGCCCCCACCAGCCGAGACGCATCAGCGGCCCGGCCATGTCGCCTAGCCCCCCGTAACCGTCAGCCGACGTCGGAGAGACGACCATGATCTCCTCGTACCCGATATCGTTCAGGATCTGCCTGAGGAACGGGGCATACTGTCCGAACCGGCATGGACCGCCAGCCGTCGGCATGAAAAAGGCGGTCCTTTCCGGCCTGAAACCCGGCAGCTCGAGGGTCTTGAGAAAATTCCCGACGGTCACCCTCTCGGGCAGGCACTCGTCGCCCGATGTGCACTTCGCCGCAAGCTCGTACGTCCTCTCGTCGCCGGCCGGCGAGACCCTCGCGTCTACACCGAGGTACCGGAACGCTGCAGCGAAGGCTCTGGCTCCCCCGTACGACATTCTCGGGACGTAGAGGATGCGGTCCCCGAGGGACCTTCCTTTTTCTTCCACCATCTCAGGACTCCTTTGCTGTCGAGATACGCCTCGCACCTCGTCATGATACCCGCATCGTTGCCGTGAGCGTCGAACTGCAGCGTCAGGTACGGACGGCCGGCCGCTACGGACGTGTAATGCTTGATATACGAATCCGGGCCGCACTTGAAATTCGTGATGTATATCAGGTGGAGATCCTTCCTCTGTGCGGCAAGGCGCGCCGCCTGCAGGATCTTGCGCCCGAAGTTCCAGAACATGTTTACGTTGATATCCCTGATGCCGATGCCATCGATCGGCAGGAAAAAGAACGGGATCACGTTCACTCCGTAGTAATCCCTTAGCTTTTCCGGGACCCCGAGGTTCACCCCGCTGTCGATCACGTTGTACGGACGGCCGACGATGACGATTCCCGTCTCGCCGGTACGTTCGAGCGTTTCGAGAGCTTTCCGGCCGGCGGTCTCGAGCTCCTCCCTGAACAGCTGCTGTGCCAGGTACCCCGCCCGCACCGCATTTCCGTGCCTTCTCCGGCCGGCTCCGATACTACGGAAGTGCTCCCACAGCTCCCTCTCGACGTACCTCTCTCCCTGCCTGAAATGCACGAGCGGCGCAGCGATGATACCCTCCCTGCCCTCGATCACCGGGCTGCTCCGCAGCACGAAGGGCAGCGTCTGGCCCCAGGGGCACAAATAAGAATGGACGTCGGGCATATCCGTCTCGGCGTCTACGACGTTCGGCACGAGAATCATGTCCACGTCCTGCTCGAGCAGGTGCGCGAAATGACCGTGCGCGACCTGGATCGGGAAGCACGGCTCGGCGACGGCGGCCTCGAGCCCGAGGTGGACGATTCCCTTGTTCGTTGGAGGGCTTGTGACAACCTCCATGCCGAGCGCCCTGAGGTACGTATTCCAGAACGGGTACCGATCGTAGTAGTACATCGCCCTGGGGAACCCGACGCGTAGCGCCTTCCCGGCGCGCGGGGGGGACGTGTCGATTGAACACCCGAGCCTTTCCTCTACAAGCGGGATCGCGTCCCGCTCGAGCAGTTCCCCGTACAGGCCGACCAGGTTCGGGATAACCGGTTTCTTCGGCACTTTGGAGGCCTTCCGGTAGCGGTCGCTGCATTTGTCTCCCCAGTAGGTCCGGTTCCCCTCGACGGTGAATTCCTGGATGTCGCAGAAGTTCGTGCACCCCTTGCAGGTGAACTCCCTGATACTGTAATCGATCGATGTGATATCGTACCCGCGGAAGGTCGACGAAAGACCGAGCGCTTCCATCTTCTCGCGTGCGAGAAGCGCAACGCCGATCGCCCCTATGACACCGTTGTACGGCGGTACGATGATCTCCTTGCCGAGAACCTCGCTGAAGGCGGAAGCCACCGAATCGTTATACGCGGTTCCTCCCTGGAAGAAGATCACGTTGCCGATCTTTCGGCCGCGCACCACCCTGTTCAGGTAGTTCTGAACGACCGAGTAGGCAAGTCCGGCAATGATATCGTTCTTCCCCGCGCCCTTCTTCATGTAGGCGGAGACGTCCTGCTCCATGTAGACGGTGCAGCGCTCACCGAGACGGAGCGGCCGTTCCGACTTGAAGGCCCGCTCGGCAAACTCGCCTATGATATTGATGTCGAGCTTTTCCGCCTGCTCCTCGAGGAACGAGCCGGTGCCCGCCGCACAGGCCTCGTTCATCGTGAAATCGACGACGATCCCTTCGTCGATGCAGATATACTTTGAATCCTGCCCGCCGATCTCAAAAATCGTATCGGCCTTCTTCCCGATCAGCCGTTCGCCGATAAACGATGCGCCCGTCTTGTGGGCGGTGATCTCGTCGTTGATCGTATCGGCCCCGATCAACTCGCCGATCAGTTCCCTGCCGGAACCGGTCGTGCCGACGCCGCGGATCCTGACCCTGTCTCCGACCTCTTTCTCGATCTCCCCGAGACCATCGTTTACGACCTCGATGGGGCGGGCCTTCGTTCTCAGATAGATTTCCCTGATCACCTTTCCCTCTTCGTCCAGAAGGGCCAGGTTCGTGCTCACCGAGCCGACGTCGATGCCGAGGTAGGCATCGACGGGGAGCGTCTTTCCATCGAACGAGTATGTCTCCACCCGGTCGCGAAGAAACAGGACGCGGTCACGCGAAAGCCGTTTCATGCCGGGGAACCCTGTCATTACACGATCCGAGCAATTCGCAAGGCGGTCGATAAGCCGGCCCGGATCGTACCCGCTCCCGTTTTTTCCCGCGATAACCGCCGCGCCGATCGCCCCCAGAAACACGTTTTCATCGGGGATGAAGAAATCCTTCTGTTCCAGCTCGAAGACGTTCTGAAGCGCCCGGGCAACACCGCCGTTCAGGGCGACACCGCCGATAAAGGCCGTCCTCCCTTGTACATCCCTGCCCCTGGCGATATTGCTCCTGAAGTTCCGCGCCACCGCTTCACAGAGACCCTTCAGCACCTCCTCGGGACTGTACCCCTTCTGCTGGGCGTGTATCATATCGGACTTGGCGAACACGCTGCACCTGCCGGCGATCTTCGGGCACCGGTCCGTCGAGCAGACCAGCCCCCCAACTTCCTCGATACGGAAACGCAGCCGGTTCGCCTG